>NZ_JBXWZQ010000092.1:0-12261 GCF_059432795.1 Nitrococcus sp.
GCAGTGGGCAGCTCGGGCGCATGTTCGCGATCGCCGCTCGCCGCATGGGCTATCGAGTGCACGCCTACTCCCCGGATCGGGAAACCCCCACCGGGCAGGTCGCCGATCTTGAAATCGATGCCGACTACGAGGATTTGTCGGCCCTGACGGCTTTCGCACGCAAAGTCGACGTCATTACCTTCGAGTTCGAGAACGTCCCTTCCGTGGCCACTGAGCGTGTGGCGCATTACGTTCCGGTTCGACCCCGGCGCGAGGTGCTGCATACCACCCAGAACCGTTGCCGCGAGAAAGGGTTTCTCGCCGCTAACGGCTTTCCCGTGGCTCCCTTTCTTCCGGTCAAGTCGCGCGAGGAATTGACGGCGGCGCTCGAACGCATCCCCCCGCCGGCCGTGCTCAAGACGGCGGGGTACGGCTACGACGGCAAAGGACAGGCGCGAATCAACGCGCCGCAGGACGCGCAGGCGGCTTGGTCGGCGATCGGGGGCGTGGAGTCGATCTTGGAGCGTTTCGTCGATTTCCAGCACGAGGTCTCCGTGGTCGCCGCGCGCGGCCACGACGGCGCGTTTGCGCACTATGGGGTCATCGAGAACCGACATCGCAATCACATACTGGATCTATCCATCCCGGGGCCGGACTTGCCGCGGGGTCTCGAGGCTCAGGCGCTGGAGATTACGCGCGGGGTTCTGGAAGCGCTCGACGTGGTCGGCGTGTTGTGTGTGGAGTTCTTCGTCACGGCCGATCAGGGCTTGCTGGTCAACGAGTTGGCGCCCCGGCCGCACAACTCCGGGCATTTCAGTTTCGATGCCTGTATCACCAGCCAATTCGAGCAGCAGGTGCGAACGGTTTGCGGCCTGCCCATGGGGTCCACGCAGCTGCTACGTCCGTGTGCAATGGCGAACTTGTTGGGCGAGATCTGGTCTCATGGAGAGCCGCACTGGGCGGCTGTCTGCGCGGACCCGGAAGTGAAACTGCATCTCTACGGCAAACGCGAGGCTCATCCGACGCGCAAGATGGGGCACCTTACCGCATACGGCCCGGATCGGGAGAGTGCCGCGCAGCGGGTGCTGGCGGCGCGCGCGAAGCTGGCCGCAACAAGGCCCTGAGCTTTGGCCAGACATTGGCCAACACGCGCGGTTGTGCCGCCGTGGTGGGATGGGTGCCGTCGGCCTGCATAAGCTCGGCGTCCTCTGCGATTCCGG
Organism: Nitrococcus sp.; assembly: GCF_059432795.1. Lineage (NCBI taxonomy): Bacteria > Pseudomonadati > Pseudomonadota > Gammaproteobacteria > Chromatiales > Ectothiorhodospiraceae > Nitrococcus > Nitrococcus sp. The sequence continues at coordinate 1,200 of NZ_JBXWZQ010000092.1, forward strand.
CGAGCACTTTCGGCACCAGCGGGATACCCTCGGTGCGTGCCGCGTCTCGGAACAGCGCCTGGAAGCGCTCAGTGAAGCCCGCGCCGTAATTGGGCGGCAGCCGCACGCCGAGGAGCAGGACGCGGATACCGCGGCGTTTCGCCAGGCGCACGATGCGCGTCAGATTGGCTTGGATCTCGGCGAGCGGTATGCCGCGCAGGCCATCATTGCCGCCGAGCTCGACGATTAAAATGGCCGGATCATGACGATCGAGCGCGTCCGGCAGTCGCGCGAGCCCGCCGCCCGTTGTGTCGCCGGACACGCTGGCATTGACGACTCGATAGCCCCATCCGTGCCTATCCAAACGCGCGCCCAGCAGGGCGACCCACCCGGCATCCTGATCGATGCCGTGAGCGGCGCTGAGGCTGTCACCGAGGACCAGAATGACCCGGTCACTCGCTATCGCCGGCACCGCCAGCAGTAGCAGTAGAATCATCAGGAGTCCGCGGATCATGGATACCACCTCACGCGTGGACATGCTCGCCAGCGAGGGCCTTACCATGCGCTTCGCAGCGCCGGAGGGCAAAATAACCCTGTTCGAGAATCTGAATGTTAACATCGCGCGCGGCCACGCCGTTGCCATCTTGGGTGCCTCCGGTTCCGGCAAATCCACCCTGCTGGGTTTGCTCGCCGGTCTCGAGCAGCCTTGCGCCGGGCGAGTATGGTTCGACGGGGTGGACTTGACCGCGCTGGATGAGGACGAGCGCGCGCGATTGCGGGCGGGCCGCGTGGGGTTCGTGTTTCAATCCTTCCATCTGTTGTCGGGGCTCACGGCCTTAGAAAACGTCATGCTGCCCCGCGAGCTGGCCGGCGAAGCCCAGGCCCGTGCTCAGGCGCGCGCCGCGTTGGACGCGGTCGGGCTTTCCGAACGCCTGCACTTCTATCCGGCTCAGCTCTCGGGCGGCGAGCAGCAGCGCGTGGCGCTCGCAAGGGCGTTCGTCACCCCGCCGGCATTGCTCTTCGCCGACGAGCCGACCGGGAATCTCGATCAAGTTACCGCCGAGCGCGTGAGTCGCCTGCTCTTCGGGCTCAATGAGGCGCACGGAACCACCCTGGTTCTGGCGACGCACGACGCCTCGCTCGCCGAGCGCTGCCACGCCGTGCTGCAGCTGCGCGAGGGGCGGCTGGAGGCGCTGAGGTGAGTGTTCCGCCGTGCTGAGCCTGCGTTTGTTGTTGCGCGATTGGCGGGCCGGGGAGTTGCGACTGCTCGCTGTGGCGGTCGTCGTCTCCGTCGCGGCCGTGACCTCGGTTGCCTGGCTTGCCGAGCGGCTGGGTAGTGCCGCAACGCGTGCTCCGGCCGCCGAGTTGCTCGGCGCTGATCTGGCGCTGCGCGGCAGCCAACCGATCTCCGAGGCGTGGCGGCAGCAGGCGCGGGCCTGGGGTCTGCGTACGGCGCGTACCGCCGAATTCCCGAGCGTCGTGCTCTCCGGTGGGCGTACCGAGCTGGTTTCGGTAAAGGCGGTTGAGCCGGACTATCCCCTGCGCGGAAAGCTGCGTGTGCGCGATACGCGCTCGGCGGCGGAGCGCGCGAGTCGAGGCATTCCCGGCGCCGGCCGGGTCTGGGTGGAACCGCGGCTGCTCACCATTCTCGATCTGCGTGTAGGGGATCGCATTCGACTCGGCGAGAGCGAGCTTCGCATCGCGCGTCTGATCACCCTGGAGCCGGATCGCAACGGGTTTTTCTATAGCCTGGCCCCCCGGGTGCTTTTGAATTGGGACGACCTCGCCGCCACCGGGCTGGTTCAGCCAGCGAGCCGGGTGCGCTATCAGCTGTTGCTGGCAGGTCCGCCGTCGCAACTGCAACGCTACACGGAATGGGTCGGCTCGCGCGCGGCAGGCGATGTGGAACTGGTGCAGCCGAGCGAAGCGCGGCCCGGCGTCCGCGACGTGATTGTAAAGGCACGGCGGTTTCTTGGCCTGGCGGCGCTGTTGACGGTTGTCGTGGCTGGCGTCGCCATGCTCCTCACGACGCGCCATTACACCGAACGGCAGATCCTTGGCGTGGCGCTCATGCGTTGTTTCGGTACGACGCGCGGCCGGGTCTTACGACTGCTTGCCGGCAAGTTGTTTTGGCTCGGGATCATCGCGGGGGCGCTCGGCGCATTGATCGGCTATCTGGTGCATCTCGTCATGTTGGCGGCGCTCGCGGGGCTCGTGGTGGCGGCGCTGCCGCCTCCCGGCGTCGGACCGATCGTGCTCGGCTGGTTGATGGCATTGGCCTTGCTGTTGGGCTTTTCTCTTCCGACGTTGCTGCGCCTGCGGCAGGTCACACCGCTACAGGTGCTGCGTCGGGAGGCCGATCGGGCGTTGCTCGGAGGCGGCCTGTCCTACCTGTTGGCGCTGGCACTGGTATTTTCTCTCATGTGGTGGCAGGCGGCCGATCTCGAGCTGGCCGTGTATGTCTTTGCGGCGGTGCTCGGTAGCCTCGGTGTGCTGGTGCTCGGGGCGGGTGCGCTCATCCTGGCTGTGCGTCAATGGCATCGTCACGCCGGTGTTGGCCGTGTGCTTTGGCTCGGTGGGTTGACGCGGCGCTCGGGCACATCGGTGTTGCAGATTGCCGCCGTGGGCTTGGGCTTGATGGCCCTCTATCTTCTGGTGGTTGTGCGTGGTGACCTCTTAACCGCCTGGCGCGACCGCATACCGGCGAATGCGCCCAATCAGTTTCTGATCAACATCCAGCCCGGCGAGGTGGGCGAGATCGGTAAGCTGTTGGCGCGACAAGTGGGGGTGCGGCCGCGCTTCTATCCCATGATCCGCGCTCGCCTCGAGGCGCGTAACGGCCAAGCGCTGTCCGCGGAGGATTACACTGAGGATCGCGCCAAGCGATTGGTTCGACGTGATTTCAATCTCTCCCAGGCGCGGCACCCAGCCGCCGGCAACGCGGTGATCGCCGGGCGCTGGTGGGAAGCCGAGCCCGCGAACCGGGCTCAGCTCTCGGTCGAGGAGGGCATCGCCGAGTCCTTGGGGATTCGCCTCGGCGACCGGTTGACGTTCAAGGTGGCCGGACAGAGCGTGAGCGCGACGGTGACCAACCTGCGCCAGGTCGACTGGGATAGCTTCAACGTCAACTTCTTCGTGCTGACGCCCCCCGGGCTGCTGGAAGGTTTTCCGACCACTTGGATCACGAGCTTCTATCTCCCGCCCGGCAACGCCGAGTTCATGGCGCAACTGGTGCGCAGGCACCCGAGCGTCACCGTCATCGATGTCGGGGCGCTTCTGCGCACGGCGCGCGAGATGATCGATCGGGGCAGTCGTGTCGTGGAAATCATGGCCTTGATGACGCTCATTGCGGGGCTCTTGGTATTGTTCTCGGCCCTGCAAATCACGGGGGAGGAGCGCCGGCTCGAAAGCGCGCTCCTGCGTGCGCTGGGCGCAACGCGCGGTCACCTGAGACGCATGCTGTGCCTGGAGTTCATCCTCGTGGGGAGCGTCGCTGGGAGCTTGGCGGGCCTTACCGCCACGGCGGCCGGCTATTTCGTGGCGGAGCGATTGTTCGGGCTTCCCTATCAGCCCGATTGGGTGGCCATTCCGATTGGCGCCGTCCTCGGAGCGGTGGTGGTTTACCTCGCCGCCGAGGGGGGTGGTTATCGATATCACAATGTCTCGCCCATGCGCCTGCTGCGTCAGGCGGAATAAGCGTCCATTATTTTAGGAGCCGGGCGAGTGAGTGTAGCCAAAGCGTAACGATCTGCGCGATTTGCCGAATATCAGCGCGTGTGCACCTCGAAGTCACTGAGCAACGGGCGCAGATCCCAGTCCGGATCACCGAAGACCAGAAAATCCGGGTTGAGCAGCGAGGGCTTCGTGTTGTAGGTCAAGGCGCGTAGATCGACCCGGGTCACGCGGCCGCCTGCCGCTTCCACGACGCACTGGGCCGCTGCCGTGTCCCACTCCGAGGTCGGGCCGAAGCGCGGGTAGAGATCCGCCTCGCCTTCCGCCACCAAGCAAAACTTGAGCGAGCTTCCCACCGAGCGGGTTTCGTGGGGCGGGAGGCGTTCGAGCAGACGGTTTACCGCCTCGCCCCGGTGCGATCGACTGACCACTAGGGTCAACGGCCCGTGCGGAAGCGCACGCGTGCGCAGCGCGGTACGAGCCCCGTCGGTAATACGCCAGGCGCCCGCCCCCCGATTGCCGATGTAAGTGGTCGCAAGTACCGGGGCATGCACGATACCAAGCACGGGGTGACCGTCTTCGATCAAGGCGACATTGACCGTGAACTCACCGTTTTTCTTGACGAACTCCTTGGTGCCGTCCAGCGGGTCCACCAGCCAATACCGCGGCCACTGCCGGCGCAGTTCATAATCAGGCAGCCCTCCCTCCTCGGATAATACCGGCAGGTCGGGTGTCAACTCTTGGAGCCGACGGAGTATCTCGTCATGGGCGGCGCGGTCCGCCTCGGTGAGCGGGGATTCATCCGTTTTGGCCTCCACGGCGAAATCGCGCTGATAAATTTCCATGATGCGATCGCCGGCCTCCTTGACCAGAACGGTAAGGGGTTCGATCAACTGTGTACGATGCTCGACGTCCATGCGGTTCACATCTCCAGACGCTGCCTTAGGCGGTGTTCTCGGACCATGAAAAGAGCGGCGATCGTCCGCGCTTCGGTCAAATCTTCGCAGGCGAGCAAGCCCGCCAGATCGGACAAAGGCCAGGATACCACCTCGGGGGCTTCCGGTTCGTCACCCTCGAGGCCGTCCGGATAGAGCTGCTCGGCCAGCACTACGTGCGTCTGATGGGATAGGTAGGCGGGCGCGAGCGTCAATAGTCGCAACGGGGTGAGCCTCGCCGCCGCATAGCCCACCTCTTCGCGCAGTTCACGGCCGGCTGCCGCTAGCGGCTCCTCGCCGCGTTCTATTCGGCCCTTGGGTAGGCCGAGCTCGTAACGATCTGTTCCCGCGGCGTATTCACGCACGAGCAGCACCGTGTCGTCCTCGCAAACGGGCACGACCAGTACCGCGCCGACGGAGCCCGCCGCCGGCGTGAGCCGCTCATACTCCGCCTCTACGCCGTTGGCAAAGCGCAAGCTCAGCGCCTCCACCTGGAACAGTCGGGAGCGGGCGACAATGCGTCGCTGCACGGTGATCGGTTTGCGTGGCATACTTCGAGAGGCTCCAGCGCGATATGCGCGTATTGTACACATGCCATGAGGTGTGGCATCGCTGTTGCCGATCACTATGGGCTTGTCAAAAATCAGTTTGCACCGTGGGCTCCATCGCCTCGGCAAGCCGCGAGACTGGCGCTCTGGCGTTGACAGGGGTTGCGATGCTCGTTAGACTTTTTCAAAATTATACGCGCAGTCAGCGCGACGTATCCCCGAGACCCCCGCTCCAGCCAGTCGTTTTCGCCCCAAGCCGAATACATTGAGACACTCAAACCTCTCCCGACGGCAGCATTTTGGAGGTTACCAACCGTGAGCGGAAATATCGTCCATGCCTCGGACGAGACCTTTGAACAAGAGGTATTAAGGGCCGCAGAGCCTGTTCTCGTGGATTACTGGGCAGAATGGTGCGGCCCATGCAAAATGATAGCTCCCATTCTCGACGAGGTGGCCGAGGCGTATGCTGGCAGGCTGAAGATCATCAAGCTGAACATTGACGATAATCCAGAAACACCACCGAAATACGGTATTCGGGGGATTCCAACGTTGATGCTGTTCAAGAACGGCGAGGTGGAGGCGACCAAGGTGGGCGCGGTGTCCAAGTCCCAACTCACCGCGTTTCTCGACAGCAACCTCTGATTTCGCCGGGGCGGCCGATCGAGGTCGCCCTCTCCGTTTCAATTGCTGATAGGCCGAGTCCGTTTTATGCAGCCGCCGCGCCCCCCCCGGGTCTAACGACCGTGGTCGCGGCCGCTAAATCCGATATGACGCGCTCAACGCGTCTGGAGACCAGCGCCAGGCGGTCGGGGACCCCGTGCGCAGGGTTTAGACCCACCCAACCCATGAAGCACTTGAGCAATGAACCTCACGGAACTTAAGCAGAAACCCGCCACCGAGCTGGTGGAGATTGCCCAGTCCCTCGGAATTGAGGGCATGGCCCGCTCGCGAAAGCAGGATGTCATTTTCTCCATCCTCAAGGCCCAGGCTAAAAAGGGTGAGGATATCTGGGGCGACGGGGTGTTGGAGATTCTCCAGGACGGCTTCGGCTTTCTGCGCTCTGCCGATAGCTCCTACATGGCGGGGCCGGATGACATCTATGTCTCACCGAGCCAAATTCGGCGTTTCAGTTTGCGCACGGGCGATACCATTGCGGGAAAAATTCGCCCGCCCAAGGAAGGGGAGCGGTATTTCGCGCTGCTCAAGGTCAACGAGATCAATTTCGAGAAGCCGGAAGCGGCTCGTCACAAGGTGCTGTTCGAGAATCTCACGCCGTTGTTCGCAAAGGTGCGACTCAAGATGGAGCGCGGCAACGGCAGCACCGAAGACCTCACTGCGCGGATAATCGATCTGGTCGCGCCGATCGGAAAGGGGCAACGCGGTCTCATCGTCTCGCCACCGAAAGCCGGCAAGACGATGATGTTGCAGAATATCGCCCAGTCCATCACCTCCAATTATCCCGAGTGCTACGTGATCGTCCTGCTCATTGACGAGCGTCCGGAGGAGGTCACGGAGATGCAGCGCTCGGTGCGTGGCGAGGTGGTGTCGTCGACCTTCGACGAGCCCGCCAATCGGCACGTGCAGGTGGCGGAGATGGTGATCGAAAAAGCCAAGCGCTTGGTCGAGCACAAGAAGGATGTCGTGATCCTGCTCGACTCCATCACCCGCTTGGCACGTGCCTACAATACGGTCGTGCCCTCATCCGGCAAGGTGCTCACGGGCGGCGTGGACGCCAACGCGCTGCATCGGCCGAAGAGGTTCTTCGGTGCCGCGCGCAATGTCGAGGAAGGCGGCTCGCTCAGTATCATCGCCACGGCGCTCGTGGAGACGGGCTCCCGGATGGACGATGTCATATACGAGGAGTTCAAGGGCACGGGTAACATGGAGCTGCATCTGGATCGGCGCATCTCGGAGAAACGCATCTATCCGTCGATCAACATCAATCGCTCCGGCACCCGGCGTGAAGAGCTGCTGATGAGCCCGGACGAGCTGCAGAAAGCCTGGATTTTGCGCAAGCTGCTGCACCCGATGGACGAACTCGCGGCAATCGAGTTCCTTCTAGACAAGCTCAAGGACACCAAGACCAACCAGGAATTCTTCGAATACATGAAGCGCTGAGCCAATCCGGCGCGACCCGTTGGTCTGATGCATTTCGGCGAGAGAATGTCCGCCGCAGCGCGGAACGACAAAACGTCGATCGGCTTTTCAGCATCCCGCATTGTGACTCCCTTCCCGGCGCATGATAACCGGGCGCTCCAGCCTCCGGGCAGAGGCCGCCATGCCATGTTCCATGGCGGCGGCACCCGCTGTTGTGGCGCATGCGCGCCACTTGCTCCGTCCTCCCGCAGAGTCACTCAGAAATGCCAGCTCGCCTGAAGCGCAAAGACATCGGCTGATACTTGATAAGTCCCGTTCAAGTTGCCTCGTGCGCCGTTGCCCTCGTCGCTGGCCTTGAGATTGCTCTCGCCGTCGTTGAGGAAGACATGCACCCAGCTTCCGGAGATGTCGAAACTGTCGACGGGCGTGTACGTGGCCCCGAGGGCCACCCATTTACGGTCCGACCCCGGTATCCGCGGTGTGCGGTGACGTGGATCGGGCAGCGGGGATTGGTCGTAGGCGAGGCCACCGCGGAGCAGCCAGCGATCCGTGAGCCGGTAACTCGCGCCGATCGATGCGAACCAGGTATCTTCCCAGGCATTGTCGGTCACGCTGGGCGGAGTGTTGTTATCGAACTCCACGACGAGACGATCGAACTGGCTCCAGTCCGTCCATTGGACCTCGGCCATCAGCGAGAGCCGCTCGTTGACCTCGTGCAATACCCCGAGACTCGCCGTGGCCGGAGTCGTGAGATTCGCTTTGCCGTTCGTATCGGCGAAGGCGCCGCCGAGTGCCGCGCCGAGCACATCGGCGACACCCGCCTGGTCTCGCGTGAAGCTGGCATCGCCCTTGAGCGTATGTTCGACCTTGGAGCGGTAGGCTATTCCGACCCGTGTGCTTTCGGTCAGCTGGTACAACGCTCCGAGGTTGAAGCCAAAGCCCCAGTCGTCGCCGTCGACGCGGGCGAAGCCATCCTGATTTCCGGGACTGGCGCCCGGCACGCCTTCGGCCGCGCCGATCGTGCCGAAGTCAATGGCGTTGCTCAGCTTCGCATCGGCGTATTGGGCGATCAGCCCACCGCCGAGCGAGAGCTTCGGCGTCGGTTTGAAGGCTAATACCGGGTTGATGGCGAGGGTCGTCAAGCTGGTGTCCACGGCTTGGTAACGGCCAATCCAGCTGCGGTTGTAGTCGGTCTTTAGACCCCAGAAGGAATAAACTCCGATTCCCACGTCGACCGTCTCGTTCACACGCCATTTGGCGGCCAATGACGGCACGAGCGCGTTCACATCGCCCTCCTCGGTGCTGCCCTGGATGGGGGTGCCCAGCGCCGTGCTCGCTTGCGCCTGCTTGAGCTTGATCTCGGGGTCGATGTAGTTCACGTTGCCCGCTATCTGGTTGCCGGAAAGGCGACCCAGCGTTGCCGGATTATAGGCCATGTAGGAGACGTCCTCGGCGCCGGCGCTGGCGCCGGCAAGCGCGTTGCCCAAGGCCTTGGCGCTTTGCTCGCGCATTTGAAAGCCGGAAGCCGCCGCCGTTCCCACCGATGCCGACAAAGCGATCGTCGCAAACGGTCTCACCCATCCTCGGTACCTGACATTCATTGACATCCGCCTCCTTGTTCGTCCGTGAAACGTTATGCGTCTTGTCGCACCGAGTCTGTGACGTATATGCAGGTACGTGCCCCTCCAGCGCCCCAGTTCTGTCGATCGGCGGCTCGCCATGGGCGTGCAGGGTGAGGGTATACAGGCTGGTCACGGATTCTATGAAGAGCGTCACTGTAACGAAATACGCGTGTGGATCAGCTCTCTTTCGCGCCGGATGGCCGAGCCGGCGTGCCGCTTTGCGGGAACTCGCGGCTCCCTCTAATGAGCGTGAGGAACGTCAGCGGGTAGGCATTGTCGTTATCGGCGGCGCGTTCGCGGCGGTCGGATTCCCGCCATTCGGCTTCCTCGAGTGGCGGGAAGAACGTATCGCCGTCGATTCGTTCATGGATCAGGGTCAGGTAAAGACAGTCGGCCTGCGGGAGAAACAACCGATATATCTGCTCACCGCCGATTATCATGATCTCAGGCGCCGGCGCGGCGGCAGCCAAAGCCGCTTCGAGGTCATGCACAACGCTGCAGCCGGCTGCCCGATACGCGCGGTCCCGGCTGAGTACGATGTTGTGCCGCTCCGGCAGCGCTCGGCCGATGGCTTCATGGCAGCGACGGCCCATAACGACGGGTTTGCCGCGGGTGAGGGCGACGAAATGGCGCATGTCCGCCGGCAACCGCCAGGGTAAACCGTGATCCCGGCCGATGACCCGGTTTTCGGTCATGGCGGCGATCAGGGAAATGATGCTTCGATGAGAATTGCTGTTCATTCGAATACGTTGTTGTCCCAGACGATGCGTCAGACCCACGCAATATAGAGAATACTGCTTAGTTACTGTAGTCCTTGTCGACCCGGCGGACGACGCCGTGCTCGACGATCCGCCGCTACCGTATCCGTTCTGGCTGAAACCAGTCGTTGCGTTCTCGAGTACGTTGGGCTTCCGCATCGACAACGCAGATGACCTGCGCCATGCGCTTGAACGGATACGGCCTGCCATCGGCAAATTCGCCAAGCCGTTCGATAGGCCGCTGCAGCGAGCGAGTCTCGGCTCACGACGTGCCGGTCTCGCAGGCGGCTACTGTATTGCCGAGGGAATCATCGGTGGCCGCGGCTGTACGCTGGAAGGCTATATCCCGGACGGTGAGCCTCACGTCTATGCCGTCCTCGATTCGCTGCGCGGCCCGAATGCAGTAAGCTTCGTTGGCTACCACTATCCTTCCGAGCTGCCCGAGCACATCATCGAGCGTATGGTCTCTGGGACCGAGCGCCTCGTCCGCCACATCGGTCTCGACGACACGCCGTTCAATGTCGAGTTCTTCTGGGACGAAACACGCGATGACGTGAAGCTACTCGAGATTAATCCGCGCATCTCGAAGTCGCATTCGCCGCTGTTTCAGATGGTGGACGGCGCTTCTCATCACGAGGTCGCCATTGACGTGGCCCTCGGGCGTAAGCCCAACTTTCCCCGCGGGGAGGGGCGCTATCGCTATGCGGCGAAGTTCATGCCACGCGTCTACGACGACGCGCGTGTCACCCGGTTGCCTACAGAGCAGGACGTGGCGTGGCTACACAGTTCTTTCCCGGAGGCATTGTTCGAGACGCCTCTGCATGAGGGCATGCAGCTCTCGGAGCTGCGCAACCAGGACAGCTACAGCTTCGAGATTGCGGACCTATTCCTCGGCGGAAACAGCCGCAGGGAATTGATCGACCACTTCCGTGAGGCGATGCAGCTGCTTGACTTCCGCTTCTCACGCGGGGTGCGAACCAATTTCGAGGAAGAAGGGACGTGACGAAGAACAGCAGCAGGTCGCGAATTGCAAACGCCCCCGTTCGAACTGCCACCGCTTACGTGTTCGGATATAGGCAGTTGAAGTTTACCGAGAGCAAACGCGGGAGCTCTACCGCTGCCCCTACTTGCGGACCGGCGATTGTACGGAACCGCTCGGCCGGGCCATCGCCCACCTCGACAGTCGCATGAGCCTGGCATACGGGAGATCCTGCGCATGCCCATTGAATTTTCCACGGTAGATTCTATATAGCGTCGTAAGCAGAGCCCGCCAATTGTACGTCCGGCGGCGCCAAAAGATGATTGGAAGCTGTCTCGGTGTAAGACCCGACTTTGACAGTGCCTACGCACATGATTCCATATTTTATTGGCACAACAATGACTTAAGTGCGCTGCGAAAAACACCCATGTACGCAGGTCGTCAGGCGAGGTCGAGCAGCGGAGCCGGGGCT
>NZ_JBXWZQ010000093.1:0-6636 GCF_059432795.1 Nitrococcus sp.
CCAGTCGGTTTGGTTCCCGAGCTGGTCGCCGGTTCCCGTGGCTTCGCGTCCTGGCCACGTTCCTCCGCCGGGAACCGCACCAGTCGATTTTTGAAATTATAGTCTATAAATCCGGATCCGTGGGCGCAGGGAGGCTCTCCCTGTCGGCCGGCAGCCGGCTCCGCCGGATCTGGGATTCGGAGATCAAATTGCGGGTGGGTTTAGTGGCGCGCGCATGGAAGCGACGGACGCCACTTCTGCTATCGACCCGAAGCGGAAATTAAAAGAACCGCAGTGTCCGTGATTGTTGCCGTCGCGATACGGGTCGCCACCGACCAGACACCAGTCCGATAGTGGCCGGCGTGTTGGGCGGCACGGTGCTGCGCGTATTCGCACCCAAGCGCCTTCTGGCGACGGTGGCTTCCCCTACGCCGTGCTGTGACTCCAACAGCTTACTGATCGAGATCTGGATTGAGGAAGTCACCGAGCCCACCGAAGCCGACGCGAGAGGACCGGTGTCAGCCCTGCCAATCGATGCTGACAATCGTGATCGGTAAGGCAAGCCCCTTCAGCTCGACCGTGCGTTCGTTCGAGAAAGTCGGAGAATCCCGAGCGGCATTCATGGTCTGCCGGCTGGCGATAATTTCGCCACCGGCTGCGACGGAGGCGATGCGCGCGGCTTCGTGCACGCCTCTCCCGGAGTATTCCCTCTCGCGCCGGACCACGGCGGCGGCATGCAGGCCTATTCGCACCTGGGGCGCAAAGCCATGCCGGATGCGGTGGTCCTCCAAAGCGCGTTGAATATCCACGGCGCACGCAATGCCGGTGTCCACGTTCGAGAAGGTCACGAAGAACCCGTCACCGGCATGGTCGCTCTCGACGCCACCATGATCCTCGAAGCAGCGTCGCAGGGTTCGTTGATACCATTGCCGCAGGGTGTCCCAGGCTTCGTCGCCGAGCGCCTCGATCAGCTTCGTCGAATCCACGATATCGGTGAACATCAACGCTCTTACGAGCGCCTCCTTATGGGAGGGCGTTGCCCGCGAGTCGGCCAGTGCAGCCAGTCGGCTGCCCCCGCGCGTTTTCTCCAGCGCCATGCCCAGGCGATCTAGGGACGCCAGGGCAGCATCCATCTCGATAATCGCGCTGGCTTCCTCGCCATCCTCTCTCAAAGCAGTCGCCAACAATGCCTGGGCGTGCGCTGCCTCGTATGGCGAGTCCGCCTTGTTCCAGAGCTGCCAAGCGCGTTTAAAACCTTCCGCCGCCTTGCTGACCCGGTCTTCGGCAAAGTCGATCTCAGCGCGGGCGGCGACAGCGCCGGCCTGTCCGGCGGGGCTATCAAGCAGTTCAGCCAACGATTCGAGCTCCGCGGCTGCTTGATCGGCGGGCTCCTTGTGCCCTACCGCCAGCGCGCTTGAGACTTTGACGGGAAGGAGTTGGATCCGGCTCTCTCGGGAGATGATGCCGGGGTCCATCAGCGCCTGGTCGATCAGTCGCAGCGCCGTCATGGAGTCGTTCTCGGTCAGCCTTAGGCGTGCCAAGGTCGGTTGAGGGTCATGACCCAGCTCAAGCGCGCGGCGGCAAGCGTCCAATGCCGGCTGCAACTCGCCCCGCCGGAGACGAACCTCCGCCATCTCCTGATAGGCCCAACCCGCAACGCGTGGGTTGGCGACCTTCAGCTGCTCGCCCGCCAAGCGCGCATTCTGCTCTGCACCCTCGAGGTTACCTTGTTGCCGCATGACTTCCGCGCGGTGAACGGTGCACAGACCGGGGAAGTAGGCGACCGACTCGCGCTCACACCATCGACTGCTCTCCTCGGTCCACTCGGAAGCGCAGCGCCAGTCGGCGCGGTTCCGGCATGCAACAATTACACTGCAATAGATCGTCCCCGCGGCGAGCAGCCCCAGCTCATCGCTGATCGCGAGCGCCATCGCTTCGTCGTGAAGCGCCATGCCTGCCTCGAGCCGTTGATCCATCAAGTGCGCATGGCCCAGCCAAAGCAGCCCGAGCCCCTCGACATCGCGGTTTCCTAGTCGCTTACCGATTGCCATTGCCTGCTCGGCACAGCTCTTCGCCGTCTCGAAATCTCCGCGGCTTACGGCTGCCGCCGCATGCAGCGACGCCTGCCATCCATGCTCGCCGCATTCCGGCTCTTCCGCCAGTAAACGCGCAGCTTTCTGGGCGTAACCCCTGGATACCGCATCATGGCGCCGGTCAAAATGCCAATGAGCGAGCTGCAGGGCCATGCGAGCGGCGCCGCGATGGTCTCCGGTGTCGCTGTAGCGGGCCTTGGCGTATTCGAGGGCGTCGGGAAGCTCGTCATAGCAGCCGCCCCACCAGGCGGCCCAAGCCATTCTCTCGGCGTCCTCCGGCGACAGAGGTTCGCTCGCAGCCACGCTTTTCAATCGGTTAAGGGCGGTCTCCCACTGGTGGACCTCGTAAGCTTCGCGCGCTTCGTCGAGGTGTTCTTCGTTCGAGTCTGGCATAAGCGGTGCCCTGACGTATAAAGCTTGTCGGTATTCGGCGCCTAGTGTATCGCGACAGCTTGAGCACGGCACGCATATAACCTCGATCCGTACGAGAGTAAGGATCATCCCCTTGACCTGCCCTTTCATAATTGGTCCAGAAACCATGTTAGGGTTTCACAGCAAGGAAAGGCTTGTCGCCAGCTGATTCAGACCAGCGCTAAAATTTATTTAACGCAAAGCCGGTTCCCGGCGTGCAGCCGAGGTGCGGTTAATATGGGCACGATACGCTGATGAACGAAGGCGGGCTGGAAAACATCCGGAAGCATTGAAGTGCCATGCCAACCATTCAGATCATTTCCACGGCGTTGCGGCCCCGCTCCTTGCTCTGGTAAACGGCGCGGTCTACCCGATTGCACACGTCGGCCAGTCCATCACCTTGTCGATACGCCGTGACGCCGACGCTCACGGTAACCCGTCCGGGGCCGTCCACCCTGGCACTTTCCACCGTCGACCGAATCCGCTCTCCTAATACTCCGGCACCTTCCGCGTCGATCCCAGGCAATACCACCATGAACTCCTCTCCACCCCAGCGCGCCAGCACATCACCGGCCCGCATCTGGGCGTTCGCCACCTGCGCGAGCTGCTTGAGAATATTGTCCCCGACCGCGTGGCCGTATGTATCGTTGCACGACTTGAACCGATCGATGTCGAACATGACCACCGCCAACGGGTCATTGCCGCGCTCTGCCCGCCTAATCTCCCGGGCCAGTGCCTTGTCGAACCCACGTCGGTTGTACAGACCGGTGAGGCTGTCGTGCAGCGCGTCATGCTCGAGCACGGCTTCGGCGTGTACGCGGTCGACCAAATCATTCACGAGGGCAGCAAGCACGAGCGTTGCAGACGCCACAATTAACAGGAACACCTGCAGTAGGGTTATCGCCTGCCCTGCCGCCTCTCCGAATAACGCGAACGGACCATATCCGAATGCCGTGGCGATATTAGCGATGTTTGCAGTGAAGAAGATCGACCAGGCCGCACCGAAAACGCCGTATCGCAGCGCAGCCCAGGTCAGGAAAGGCACGATCAGATACGGCAGTACCACGTCCCACCCCCCGGGCCAGTTGCGAAACGCGATCAGGTTCACCGCCAGCAGACCCGCCACGAGCAGTACGGACTCCATCCATCGCCGCGGAATCCTGGCCTCTGCCCAGGTGAGTAGAATTGGCGCCACGACCAGAGTTCCAAGGGCGTCGCCGACCACATACTTGGGCCATACAAGCCAGAACGGTTTGCCCACACCCAGCACCGATCCCAAGGTTCCCAGGGTGGCGCCGACCAACGGTCCCAGCAACACCCCAAACGCGAAAAATGCCAACAACTTGGGCACCGGAACCAAACTCCCCTGCTCGCTGGCATAGCGGCGCAGGAAGAAGGCGCCGGTCAGCGGACCGGCGCAGTTACCCAGTGTCCAGAACACGTTACCCACGACGGGGTAACCATGGACGAGGTTACCCCCGAACTCGCCGGCGACCACACCCGCGATCACCCAGGGCCAGCGGCGGGTAGGTAGCAGTAGCAACGTGCCCAGCGTGAAGCCCGCCGCGGGCCAGAACCCCGCACCCAGCGCCACCGGGTCGTTGAGGATGACGATGTACTGAGCGAGCGCCACGTAAACGAAACCGACAACCAGAAGCACGATTGGTCCCGACAGGGTACGGTCTTCGTGGCGCCGCGAGGTAAGAACGTTGTTGAGGTAGGCCATGGCCGGATTTCGAGTTTCGTTTCTTGTGGTTATGCTGCAACCGGCGCGAATGCGCCGTTGCGAGAAGAGCTAAATAGGCTACACCACGTAGCTTGCGAGCGATAGGGGACGCCAGAAGGCGGCCTGAAGGATTTTCGCCAAACGACGCGATGTTAGTGAAATGTCAACATCGAGAACTATACGATGGGGCGTGTGAACACGGGGCCCGGGCCGGAGGCGGGTGCTCTGAACGGGATTCGACCCGGTGTGCGACGTCGTTCAAGATCCGCTTCTCGACCGCTGTGTCCTCGATGCGACCAAATTGACCTTACCGCCGGCTTGCTAGTTATTCAGCGTCCGCTCTTGGCCGGATCCGGTTACTCGATGTACTGTGATCGAAAGACTGCTATGTGGCGGCTATCGGACATCATGCCTCAAGACCGCAACTACTGGACTCGACCCGAAGCGGCTGTTGGGCACGAACACCCCATGGAATCGGGTGAGGTTCACACGCGGCTTGGGCACCAGAGCAGCGAGCCGGGCGATGAAATCCAGCGGCTCGAGGATGATGTTCGTGGTGCCGTCCCGGTACGGCGTTTTCAGCGTGTAGCGCACATTCCCCTGTGGGGTGAGTGCCAGCCGATCAGTGGCCACGGCCGGGCGGGCGAAGTAGCGGCACAGTCGCTCGAGCTTGCGCCGCTGATGGGCCTTGGCGGCGACCCCGGCGTGCAGAGAGAAGCCGGCGGTCTTGGCCAATTGGCTGTTGTCGCGATCTTCTTCCCGGGCTGGAACGGTTTGCAGCGTGAACGCCTTGCGCCCAGCCTGGGGACCGACGGCAATGCGGTAGGTGATCGAGTGGCCGAGCAGATCGTTGATGGCGGATTGTTCAGACGCCTCGAGCTGCAGGTAGCTGTTCTCGATGTCCCGCACCAGCAGGCCCTCGCGCTCCAGGTAAGCGCCCACGCGCTGGCTGATGGTGTGGACCAACTGTTCCAAGGTCTGGGGAGGCGGCGCCGGCAGCCGACGAAACACCGGTTGCTCATAGTCTGTGAGATACACGCCGTCCAGAAACAGCATGTGGAAATGGATGTTCAGATTCAGGGCGCTGCCGAATCGCTGGATCAGGGTGACAGCTCCAGTCTTGGCGGTGGCTCGGGTGCAGCCCGCCTGCTGGACGAGATGGGTCTCGATGGCCCGGTAGACGAGGCCGAGCATCCGGCTCATGATCTCGGGCAGGCTCGCTAACAGAAACCGGAGCTGGAAGGGAAAGCTCAGCACCCACTGGCGCATGGGCAGGCGAGGCAGGACCTCGTCGACCAGCAGCGCCGCGCTTTCCACCATCCGCCGGGCGCCGCAGCTGGGGCAGAAGCCCCGTCTCTTGCAGCTAAAGGCCACCAAGCGCTCGCTGTGGCAATCCTGGCACCGGACCCGAAGGAAGCCGTGCTCCAAAATCCCGCACTCGAGGAAGTCCTCGAGCTCGCGCTGCACGTATTCCGGCAGCGAGTGGCCCTGATCGGCTAAAAGCTCGTGGAATCGGGGATAGTGCTCGGCAACGAGCTTGTAGAGCAAAGTGCGCTCGGAGTGCCAGCGCTAGTAGCGCCATTCGCCGTTTCCTGTATCGGCCTTCCTGGCCGTGTTTGTAGACATCCTGTCAACCTTGTCTGCTGATCGACTCCCTTACGTCGAACGTCAGCATGTTGGGCGCTGGCCCATTAACCCCCAATCGCGGCTAAAGCCGCTCCTACATGAGATGTATACGTGGGCGGCGCAGCCGAACGCTACGACTTCATCCGCTCGTTGTCCGGATCGTACAATGCCCGGTAGCCTACCGCCTCGACCTTGAACGGGTAGTGCTCGCAGAAGTACTCCATGGTGAGGATTCTGCCTCCTTCCGCGTAAACCTTCGGCAGGTAACCCAAGGCGATGTTCTTGCCGCTTGAGGGCCCATAGGCAATAGAGGTGATATAGGACCGGCGACCCACTTCGTCGATCAGTACGTCGCCGGTCTCCGGTTCCACGATGGGCCAGCTGCCCACGGGGTTGCGGGCGAACCCATTCGAGTCGACGTTGTCCTGCATGGTGAAAGTGCGCAGGTACGCCGGCTGATGGGCGCGCTCGCGCTGTTCGATGTAAGCCTCCTTGCCGAAAAAGTCGTCATGTGCTTCGTCCACACGTAGTCGCGGTGGCCGGTGTCACCGTCGCACACCACCCGGTTGCGTTTCTCTTCCAAACGAATAACAGTGAGGTCGGCGTAAATGCCGCCGACTGAGCAGATACCGGTCAGCCAGCCTCGGCCCGGCGCAGCGTGACCGGGGTCACTTCGCCATCACTGTTGACGTATTCTCCTTTCAACTGATCGTCGACAAGGCGGTAGCTCGCCACTGCACCGCTCCTGAACCGCTCGAGCACCAGCTTCTCACCTTCGAACTCGGCATTGTGGCGGCGATA
>NZ_JBXWZQ010000094.1:0-7721 GCF_059432795.1 Nitrococcus sp.
ACGCCGAGCACGGAATTTATCTGGCGACCGACGGGAGCGCACAATAGAACGTCTTCGGCAGGCACGCGGCCTGCTCGGTAGCACCGATCGCTGGAGCGAATCGACTCACGGCGAGCGCCAGAGGAGCGTAGCATCGGTGTGAATCCAACCATTGAACCAGCCGAAACAAGTTAGACGTACCACGACCGTTCATTGCTCGGCTTTTAGCCGTTTGCAGTCGTCGCCGCAATCCCGCACGAGATATAACATTCATGCACACTGACCGGGGCCAGCACTTGGCTGATCTCGCCCTTCTCATCGAGTTACACCGTTATGGCAAACGCCAGGATCCGGGCGGCGACGATGCAACGCGCCTTGCCATCACGCTGTCAGGCCTGCGTACAGGACAAGGCTTGAAGATTGCCGACATCGGCTGCGGAACCGGTGCCTCCACGCTCGTGCTGGCAAAAGAGCTTGATGCCTCGGTGACGGCTGTCGATTTCCTGCCGGAGTTTGTCCACGAGCTCGATATCGCCGCGGAACGGGAGAGTCTCCGCGAACGGATTGAGACGCTGGTCGCCTCGATGGAAGCGCTTCCCTTCGAAGAGCAATCCTTCGACGCGATCTGGTCAGAAGGCGCCATCTACAACATGGGCTTTGCGAACGGCATTAAGGCCTGGCGTCGCTTTCTGAAGCCGGACGGCATACTGGCCGTATCCGAGCTGACATGGCTGACGCCAGAAAGGCCTGCCGAGCTAGCGCTGCATTGGATGCAGGAATACCCCGAGGTAGGTACGGCGTCGGCCAAAATGGCAATCCTAGAAAAGAACGGTTTTTCCCCTGTTGGATACTTCGCTCTTCCGAAACAATGCTGGTTGGACAACTACTACCGACCGATGCAGGCGCGCTTCGGGGCATTCTTATCGCGTCATGGCAACTCGGAGGCTGCGGCGGCCATCGTCGCGGCAGAAGAAAACGAGATGGCGCTCTATGAACGAAACGCGGCATTTGTCAGTTACGGCTATTACGTGGCGAGAAGAATTGCCGCCTGAACCGCTCAAACGGTAGCCCAGCGCCCTTTGAGGCAAGCCCATGGCTGGCCGCCGGGTAACTCGTGGGGAGGCTCCTCCTTGTACTCGACCAGCAAGCCCCGAGCCTGGATTGCGCTTCAGTGCCCCCGTAGACACGCCGGCGCTCGCGCTGGATCGGCACCGACACACGCTGTACACCGGTGGCCGAGGACAACGGGAGCCGCAGCCGTACGGTTGCCGCGCCTTCACTCATCGCGGTGCCAAGTTACCCGTAGCATGTTCTCGCCTTCGGTGTATTCGTAGCGCAAATCGCCCTGATAGGCTCGGTGCATGGCTTCACCGACGCCACGTGCCAGATGCGGATCAGTGAACGTTATCTCGATGCGCGAATCTTGCGGTTCGATCGCCATGATTCGCTTCAGCGGGTGCTCGCGTTGCTCGCGCTCCTCGAGATTGCGTGCCAACGCCAGGATCTCCTCTTGATGCGCTTGCAGAAACCGGCCCGTAAGCGTCAGAAACCCTGCCGGTACGCGAGAGCGGGTCCGCGCGCAGGCAGGGCACTGTGTCTCGTGAGCATCGGGCGGCGACTCGCCCCATTGCCAGCGCCCGCGGTGGAATACGGCACCACAGTCGGCGCAGACAGAAGGCTCCGGGGGCTTGCTGCGGGCGCGGTACGGATCGTGCTCTTGTTCCCGGATCAACCGATCGCGGCGTCCACCACGGCTTGAGTTCGTATTCGTATGCTTGCTCCAGTGAGTCATTGGCGAATTCCTCAAGTTATTTTGATGGCTGTGCGCATTGTGGCTGGCGCTAGAAGCGGAACACTCCACCTCCGTGTCATTTTCACTGCGTATCGATGAGGCTGTTTTGACCTAGCGCAAGATCGCAAAGCACATGTTGTGCCTGAATGGAACCGAACGCGTCGGCGACTCAACGGGGGACAGGCGATGCACGAAAATTCTGAGGTGCCGGATGTCGGATCGCAGGACCCGGAACTGCGTAACTCCCCGATTGCCGAGGAAGGCGACGAGGAGACTGAAGCGCTGCGCCAGGAAGTGCCGGGAGAGCCGGTGTGTTATTTCAATAATGCCACTTACCGGGACGGCGCATATGTTCGCAGCGGCGGGATGCTGTTGCGCTGTGACCGCGGGCTTTGGGTTCCAGCCGGTCCGGCGGACCCCGATAACCCGTGACGCGCGACTAAAAAAAAGCGACCGCGGAGGTGGGAGATGCCCAATGAGCTCGAGCCCGTTATCGGCCAGTGGTACTGGCACCACGACAAGGGCCAATCCTTCATGGTCGTCGCCATTGAGGAGGAAATGATCGAGATCCAGCACTACGACGGCGATGTGGAAGCGCTGGATCTCGATGCCTGGAAGGAGATGGACATCGATATAGGCGAACCCCCGGAGGACTGGACGGGCCCGGTCGACGATCTGGAAACGGATGATCTCGATTATTCGGATCCCGCCATGCAACGGCCCTCCTGGGGAGAGCGCGGCAAGGACTACCGCCCTCGCCGCGAATCCTGGAGCGGGGAGCCGGAAAGTGGCGAAAAATCCATCGATGAGCAGGCGGACAATGACGCGGGGGAGACGCCGGAGCCATAGAAAGGCTTACGGGCGTAGCTCACGAGCAATTCGCGCAGCCTCTCTTATGACTGCCTGCAAAACGCAGGATGCTCGACCGCACCTCGACATCGAAGCCGGCACGTTCGAGGGGCATGCCTTGTTCGAAAAGCGGCCGGGCTTGCTCTGAGTCGTCAGCGAAAGCTTCCCCAGCCTCTTCTACCCCACTCACACGCGCATGCTGGCATTTTGGGCGGCACCGGCGCGCCGTTGACGCAAGTCAACAGGGGGGCAAGCCGGTGTTGCTATATTCCAATGCGTGGAGCCGATCGTGCGCGCTCGGCAATCTTTGGCGATAGCCTTGTGCCCCACGAGGAGCTGCGGGGCCGGGCAAGCGAGAGGGCGAGTCAATGCAAATTCCCATTCAAGTCACGTTTCGGAATATGGATCACTCCCCGGTACTCGAAGGCAGAGTACGTGAGGAGGCGGCGAAGCTCGAACGCTATTTCGATCGAATCATGGGCTGCCGCGTCGTTGTCGAGGCGCATCATCACCATCATCACAAGGGCAACCTCTATCACGTGCGTATTGATCTGACGGTGCCGGGGGCGGAGCTGGTGGTCAGTCGTGAGCCGGCCCAGCACCACGCGCATGAGGATGTCTACGTGGCTATTCGCGATGCATTCGATGACATCACCCGGCAGCTTGAGGACCACGCGCGCAAGCGCCGCGATGATGTCAAACACCACGAGACGCCACCCCATGGCCGAATTCGGGAAATCATGCCTGCGGCAAACTATGGCGTGATCGAGACCGCTGACGGGCGAGCCCTTCGTTTTACCCGTAACAGTGTCGTCGATACCGATTTTGACAAATTGGTGGTCGGTGACGAGGTGCGTTTTGCGGAAATCGACGGGGAGGACGGTCCTGCTGCGAGCACAGTCCACATCGTGGGCAAGCATCACATTGTTGGCTGAGTCGGGGACACTCGCTCGCGGTTGTGGCGCGCCGGGCGCCCCAAGAAGGCAGGCGCGGGCCAAGGCCGACGGGGCAGCGAATCGCCATTTCTCGTGCCTGCGCACGATAGCCTCTTCGGCGCGGTGGCGAGGATGCGCGGCGGCCACAAGGTCCACCGCATCCCGGTCATTCACGCCATCGGCCGGACAGGCGGGACGGCGGCGGATGCGATGGGACGGCTGACCGTCGTGCCGCCCTGAATGCGGTCATCCAACATAGACTGCGAGAGCTACCATGACTGATCCGATTCCCCGTCCCGCCGTGCCGGAGCCGTTAGTGATCGAGGTGAAAGGTCTCCGTCTGCACGCCGATCTGACATGGCCGCTCACCGAACCGGCAGGGGTGGTGATGTTTGCCCATGGAAGCGGCAGCAGCCGCTCGAGCCCGCGCAATCGCGCCGTCGCCGCACACCTGGTAGGCCACGGGTTGGCCACCATCCTCCTGGATTTGCTGACAGAGCACGAAGAGCTTCTCGACGCGATGACCCATGAGTATCGTTTCGATATCCCCCGGTTGGCCCGGCGGCTTGTTCTGGCGAGCGAGTGGCTTGCAGGGCAGCCGATTGTCGGCGCGCTACCACTTGGCTATTTCGGTGCCAGCACGGGGGCGGCCGCCGCCTTGGTCGCGGCGGCTGAGCGAGGCGAGCAGGTTGCCGCGGTGGTATCCCGGGGCGGGCGCCCAGACATGGCCGAGGAGTTTCTGCCCAGAGTTCAGGCCCCGACGCTTTTGATCGTCGGTGGGCGGGACTCTGTGGTAATCGACCTCAATCGACAGGCGGCGAGCCTCATGCGCAGCGTCGTAAAGGTGGAAATCGTCTCCGGAGCAACCCATTTGTTCGAGGAGCGAGGGGCACTCGAACGGGTCTCCCAGCTGGCCTGCGCCTGGTTTCTGGAGCACATGAGCGCGCCGGCATGAGTCTTCCGCGCTTGAGGCAGAACCGGGGGGCTCGGCCCGACGACCGCCCAGGCAGCGATGAGCCAAGGCATCATGGTGATCAGGCGCCTGGGGTCCTGCTCATCGTGTCATTGGGGGGAGTCGAGCTGCTCCCGCATCGCGAGCATCTCGGCTTTGCGTTCGTCCGAGACCTCGGGGAAATGGATGTCGAGTCGCTCGAGGGTACCGGCGACGATGTCGGCGACGACCCGGCGCATGTAGGGCTTGTCGTCCGCCGGAATGGCATACCACGGAGCGCACGGTCTGGAAGTGGCGCGCAGAGCTTGCTCGTAGGCGCTCATGTAGTCGTCCCAGTGCTTGCGCTCCTCCACGTCGCGAAACGAGAACTTCCAGTTCGAATCGGGCTTGTCGATCCGCGCGAGAAAGCGCTTGCGCTGCTCCTTTTTGGCGACGTTGAGCCAGAACTTGACGATGGCGGTGCCGTTGCGGGCCAGGTGGTGCTCGATATCGGCGATGGATTCGAGCCGCTCGCGCCACAGGCCAGGATGATCGATTTGGCGCGGAATGCGCTGATCGGCGAGATTTTCCGGGTGCACCCGCACGATCAGCACCTCTTCGTAGTGACTGCGGTTGAAGATGCCGATACGCCCGCGCTCGGGCAAGCAGCGATAGATTCGCCACATGAAGTCGTGAGCGAGCTCTTTGTGCGAGGGTTGCTTGAAGTTGAAGACCTGGCAGCCCGCCGGATTGATGCCGGTCATCACGGCCCGGATGGTGCCGTCCTTGCCGGAGGCGTCCATCCCCTGGAAGATCAGCAGCAGCGAGTAGCGATCGTCGGCCAGAAGCGTTCGCTGACGCATGCGAATGCGTGTTATCGCCTCTTGGAGTCCTTTCTTATTGGCCTTCTTGTCTTTTTGCTCTGCCGGCGGCGCGGTGGGAGCATGAGCGATGTCGAACGAGCCGTCGTACGCGACCCGGTAGGGACTGTCCACGGGATCGAACAAAATGCCTTTCATGATGCGTATTGTAGGAAAAATCGCATCGGTGGGTCAGGGGGCGTGCCCATCCCACGCGGGCGAACCGGCGCGCTGTTGGAGTTTCTGGAACTGGCAGTCGCAAGCGAATTGTCCCAATACAATAGAGGTGGACTCATCCGCTCAACTGGGAGAGGCCAGTCTCCGATGCCCGCAGACGCCAGCGGGACCGACCGGGGCACTCGAATTCGCGGCCGAAGGAATTCCGCCCCATGTTGAGTCGGCCATGCCCGTATGAAATCTCGGCCTGACCGCCGATGAGCTCGGCTTGCCGGATCCGGTTTCGCTCCCACGAGCCACCCGGCGCACGCCGCCCACTTTGCAGAGCGCCGCTCGGCGGTGCGCACCGGGCTCGTCGCCGGTCAGGGAATAAGGGGAGCGTGCGGCTCGAAGCCCTTGATCTCGACCTCGGGTGCAAGTCTTCGTATCGCGGCCTTGCACTGCTCTACGTCGTCTTCCACGACGTCGGCCATGATCAGCACCGAGCCCTTCTCGATGGCCTCCTCGAACTCCTCCAGCCGGGAGCTCGGAAACGCCGCGCCCGCCAGGCTCGTCAGCAGCCCGCCGAGTCCCGCGCCGAACAGGGTTATGAGGATGAGCGCGCCGCCGCCGACAACGATCCCGGCCGGGGGAAACGCCATCATCACCAGCCCCGAGAGCAGCCCGCCAGCGCCGCCCAGGGCGAGGCCGCGCTCATAGGCCGGCAAGAAATCGTCGTCCTCAGGGCCGGCATCGGGCAGCCCCTCGATATCGATGCCGTGTCGACCCACGACGTAGAGGTGCCGGTCGGGGATCCCCTCGGCGCGCAGCGCGCTGATCGCCTCGCGTGCATGCGCCACATCCGGTGACAGAAAACAAAGCCGCTTCATGGCGATTACCCTCCGAGGCCGCGGGCCATGATGGCCACGATGACGAGCAACGCGATGATGGTAGCGCTCACGATAATCAGGTTTCGCAGTCCCGCTTGTGTTTTGCGCATTGTCAGCCTCCCCGACGTAAACCTGAACGAAAAGTGCCTTCAGGCAGATACCGTCATTCGAGGCCCGGGCGACAACATGCTTTAGCGCCGCGAGACCCGGCACACGTCGCCTCTCCATCGCCTCGGGCCTTAAGCGATATACTAGGTGGGCTGGTTGCCGCCCCGTTGACGTAGATCAAGGCGTAACGAGGCATCGCCTGTGACATGCCGTCTTTTAGAAGGCCGGCACGCGCGGGGCAATCGTCCTGACTCTCAGTATCTCAACCCATGCGAGATCGCCATCAGGACAAACGGAAGAGCCGCTGCGCATGGTCGATGTGTCATACGGCGCCTATACTGTGGCGAATTGGGCATCACAGGGATGGAAGATGCATCGTCTGAACGTGGCGGTCCTGCTCGGCGATCCACGCCTGGCCTACCGCTATGCCGTGGACGGCCGCTTCGGCCGCGAGGAACTGGAGGCGGTCGAACACCTGCGCGAGGCACTGGAGCGGCTGACGGACTACCGCTTCACGCTGCTCGACGACCACACCACGCTGATCGACGACCTGCGCGCCCGCCCTCCCGACCTAGCGCTGAACTTGTGCGATACCGGCTTTCGCAACGACTGGGAGCTGGAGCGCGACATCCCGGCGCTGCTGGAGATCCTGGGCGTCCCCTATACCGGCGCCGATCCCTTGGCGATCAGCCTGACCACGGACAAGGCGCTGGTGCGCGCGCTGGCAACGGGGCAAGGCATCGCCGTGCCCAACGAGACGTACGTGGACCTCGCCGCCGACCCGCTGGTGCTGCCGAGCCTCTTTCCCTGCATGATCAAGCCCAACAGCAGCGGCGGCAGTTTCGGCATCACCCGCGACTGCGTGGCGCACGACACCCAGGAGGCAGAGACCTACCTGCGCTGGCTAGCCGGCGAGCCCCTGATGACCGATGCGCTGATTCAGGACTTCCTCAGCGGCGCCGAGTACACCGTGGGGCTGGTGGGCAATCCGCCGGGCGGGTTAACGGTGCTGCCGCCGCTCGAGATCGACTACACCGACCTCGACCCCGGCCTGCCGCCGATCCTCACCTATGGCTCGAAGGCCGACCCCGATTCGCCGTACTGGAAAAAACTGCGATTCCGGCGTGCCGACATCGACGACGTCAAGTGGAGCCGGCTGGTCGACGATTCGGTAAAGCTCTTCCGTCGGCTGGGGCTGCGGGACTATGCGCGCTTCGACTT
>NZ_JBXWZQ010000095.1:0-3243 GCF_059432795.1 Nitrococcus sp.
CAACCGCAAGTGCGAGGACCGACCCAACAAGCGCCCCCGCAATGCGGATCTGCGCGACGGCGGCAGCCTGGAACAGGATGCCGACCTGATCGCCATGCTCTACCGCGATGAGATCTACAACGAGGACTCCCCCGACAAGGGCACCGCGGAACTCATTTGGACGAAATACCGGAACGGCGCGACTGGCACTGACAGATTGGCCGCTCAGCTGTGGCGCGCTCGATTTGAAGACCTGTCGCCGGAGTGGCAGCCGGTGGCCAACGTGACGCCCATGCGCAAAAAGCGCGGCGGAGGGTTCAATTATGACGAGTGAGTGGACGGTGGTGTGGGACCGCAAGAACAAGCGTTATGTCCCGCAGATGAGCAGCCAGGCGATTGCCACGGCGTTCGTTACAGCGTTCCGCGATCTCACCCCGGAGAGCTACATCGTGGCCCTGGCACCGAACCAGGCGCAGGCGGAGAGCTTTGCTGAAACGCTAAACCATCAAGCGAGGTGAAAATGAGACCCAAAAGCACACCGTTCGGGAAATATCTGCCGTTTCGCAGTGATCGCCTGTCCCCGCAGGCTGAGCTCGGGAAAATGACGGAGGCCGCCGAGCGCCAGGCGTTGATTGACGACGCTAAGCGCGTGTTTTTCGACCGCGGCGGCAAAATCCAGCACCTGCCACCCCCGCAGTACAAGCAGAGTCGCAAGGCTGGAGGGGTGAGTGCGATGTTGGGATCCAGGGGGAGGGGTGATGCCTGAGCAGATCATCCGCACCGAGCGCGACCGCCACCAGGCCATTCAGCAACTGGCCGCCATGCCGCTGGCGCGGCCGATCAGGCTGACCATGACCAACGTGAAGTCTAAGCGCAGCCTCGCGCAAAATAGATTGCTTTGGATGTGGAACAACTGCATCCAGGAGCATCTGCGCGAGCACTTCGGCCAGATCGCCAGTGCCGAGGAGTGGCACGAGATCCTGACGGCCAAGCTGTGGCCCGCCGAGATCCGCACCGTGGAGCTGCCCGGCGGCTGGCGCTTTAAGGTCGGGCGGGCCAAGACACGCAATTTCTCGACCTTGGAAATGACCCACTACCTGGAGCGGCTGGACGCCTACTGTGCGGAACACCTGGGGTTGATTTTGCCGCATCCGGAGGAATTGACCGCCGAGGCGATGGGGGCAGCGGCATGAAGTGGACAGTCAAAGACCTTCGCACCCTGCGGAAACTGTACCCCAAAACCCCCACGCGAGAGCTCGCGGAAAAGCTGGGGCGCTCTGACCGTGCGGTTTACCAGATGGCGCGCATTCAGGGGTTGAGCAAGAGCCCGGAGTACAGGCGCGAGCAGGCGAAGCGCACGAAGGCGCCGGAGGCCACGAGATTCACAGAGGGGCACAAGCCCTGGAACAAGGGCATTCAGTGGGACGCGGGTGGTCGGTCGCCGGAGACACGGTTCAAGCCAGGACATCGGCCGCAGACATGGCAGCCAGTCGGCACCGAAGTTGAGCGGGCCGATGGGTACATCAAGGTCAAGGTGAGCGATACGCGCTCCAAGAGCGACTGGAAGCTCAAGCACGTCGCGGTGTGGGAGGAGCACAACGGGCCTCTGCCAGAGGGTCAGATTGTCGTTTTCAAGAATCGAGACACCCGGGACTTCCGGCCCGAGAACCTGGAGGCCATTACCCGAGGCGAGAACATGCGCCGCAACGCTTATTACAACCGATACCCGCCGGAGGTGGCCCAGCTTATCCAGCTTCGCGGGGCGCTAAACCGGCAAATCCGAGAGAGGGCAGGGCAATGAGAAATCGCATAGGGGATTTGAGGGATCACTTGTTCGAGACCATCGAAGCGCTGAAGGACAAGGACGAGCCGATGGATATTGCCAGAGCCAAGGCGGTGTCTGAAGTCGCGCAGACCATCATCAATTCGGCGAAGGTCGAGGTGGACTTCCTGAATGTCACGCAGCGCAACGATGATGCCGGATTCCTCAGCAACAAGCGGGAGCTGCCGCCGGCTGAGGTGAAATCCATCGGCAAGGGTAAGTAAGGCATGACCCTCTCCCAACCCCGCAAGCGCAAGTGCCTGGAGGCCGCATGAAGAAAGCAGAGCGCGAATACTTGAACCGGCTGTCCGCCCTGGGCTGTATTGCCTGCGCGATCCAGGGCACCCCGGGCACGCCGGCAGAGATTCATCACCCGAGGTCGGGCAAGGGCGTGAGCCAGCGGGCGGACCACTTCGCGGCGATCCCGCTCTGTCCAGCCCACCACCGGGGCACAATGCACCCGCAAGTACCGAGCGTGCATTTAGCGCCCAAAGCGTTCTTTGAGCAGCTTGGCAGTGAGTCGGAACTGATCGAGCGGGCGCGGGAGATGCTGGAATGGGCGGCGTGACCCCCACTGAGCACGAAGAACAAAAAGCCGTCGTGCGCTGGTTCGATCTGCAATACAAGGAGCTGCGTGGCCGGTTATTCGCGGTGCCGAACGGGGCGCACTTGGCGGGCTCTTCAAAGCAGCGGGGCGCCAAGGTGGCCCGAGCCAAGGCCGAGGGGATGCGCGTCGGTGTGCCGGACTTGTGGCTGCCGGTCAGGCGTCACGAATTTATCGGGCTGGTGATTGAGATGAAGCGCACCAAGGGCGGCGTACTGAGCGCAGAGCAGGCCGACTGGCTCGACTGGCTGGCAGGGCAGGGCTACATGGCCGTCGTGTGCAAGGGCGCTGAGGCGGCGATACAGACGATCAGAGGGTATCTGGAGGTGGTCAATGGTTGACCTATCGAGAGCCGTGCAGACGGTGCCTGTGCTCGACTGCATGAGGTGCGGCACCGACCTACTGCGCAAAGAACTCCGGCAGGGCCTCTACTACTGCGCCGCCTGCCGAAAGGTGAAGGCCGAGGCGGAGCACCGGGAGAAGTTGGCCCGGGATCTGAGCCGGGCGAACGGGAGGGTGCGCGGATGATGCGGCGATCGAACCGGGCCCGGAGCACACACAGAGCATGGCGCCGCCGCGGCATCCAGATGACTGAGGGACAGTTCCAGGCCATCCAGCACATCGGCGGATTCAGGCGCGGCCGGTACCGGGGCCGAGAGGCGGCCCGGCTGGTCCTGGTTGAGGGCTACACGCAGAAGCAGGCGTGTCTGACAGTCGGGGTCTCGCTGGGTGTTGTGAGCCAGACAATCGGCCGCTATGTCGGCCTGTTCGACCTGATGGAAAAATACGCCGGGGAGTTTGTTGCGGATGAGCAAGACGACAGCGCGCGAGCAGGCTG
>NZ_JBXWZQ010000096.1:0-2761 GCF_059432795.1 Nitrococcus sp.
GTTCGCCCACAGCAGCGAGCCGTCCTTGCGACGATAACGCACCTCCATTTCGAAATCCGAGCCGCCCTGCGCCAAACGGCCGATCGCGTCCATCATCGGCGCGGATTCCCTTGGCTCGAGCACCTGCGAGAGGGTCATTTGCAGTAGCTCGGTTTCCGCGTAGCCAAGCATCTCTGACCAGCGTTTGTTCACCAGCGTCATCCGCCCGGCGGCGTCGGCCTGCACCACTCCTGCCGTCGCCTGATCGACAATGCTACGAAACCGCCGCTCGCTCGCGCGCAGCTCCGCGGTCGCCTCCCGGCGAATCCGCGCGAGCTTCAGACTGCTCTCGACCCGCGCCAACAGCTCGCGAGCCGCGAAGGGCTTGGTTAGGTAATCATCGGCGCCGGCATCGAGGCCTTCGGCTCTGGCCTCTTCGCCGGCGCGCGCCGAGATGATAATGACGGGCAGATCGCGCAGCGGGGGATTGTCACGGATCGTGCGCAGCAGGGCAAAGCCATCGACATGCGGCATCATGATGTCGGCGAGAACAAGGTCCGGGCGACGTTTGTGCAGCCACTCGAGCGCGGCCTGTCCGTTGCTGACGGTCTCCACGACGTAGGAGCCACTGAGGACACGCCGCACGTAAGCCCGCATGTCCGCATTGTCGTCGGCGAACAGGATACGCGCGCCGCGGCTCGAGAGTTCAACCGACTCCTCGGTGTTGGGTGCCTCGTAACGACCGGTCTCCGAGTCGGGCAGCCAGTGCAGCGCTTCCTCCACAAAAGCCGCCGCCCGCACCGCAGTCGAGGCGGAGCTGCGAGGCGCGCCGAGGCGCTCCGCCGGCAGGTGCGGCAGGTGCGCCGTTCCCAGGGGCAGCTTGAGCGTAATGACGGTTCCGCTGTCCAATGCACTCTCAGAGTGAATCGTACCGCCATGCAGCCTTACGAGTTCCTGCACCAGGGCGAGGCCGATGCCGCTGCCCTCGTGGGTGCGGCTTTTCTGATTTTCGATGCGATGGAAGCGCTCGAACAAGCGCGGCACCTCGTGCGCGGGAACGCCCACCCCCGTGTCGTGAACGGTGAGCTCGGCGGCGCCCTCCACGGCGGCCAAGCGAACGGCGATCCTGCCCTCGAAGGTGAATTTGAAGGCGTTGGAGAGCAGATTGAGGACAATCTTCTCCCACATGTCCCGGTCGACGTGGACGGGCTCGGGGAGAGTCGGACAGTCCACGTCCAGCACGAGCCCCGCACGCTCGCAGGCCGCTCGAAAATTACTAACAAGATCCGCGGTGAGACCGGCGAGGTCCGTCGGTTCAAAGGAGGCTTGCATGCGCCCGGCCTCGATACGGGAGAAATCGAGCAGGGAATTGACCAGTTTGAGCAGACGCAATCCGTTGCGGTGCGCCAGTTCGATCTCGCCCCGGCGGGACGGCAATTGGCCCGGATCACCCGCGAGCGCCTCTTCGAGCGGGCCCAACATTAGCGTCAGCGGCGTGCGGAACTCATGGCTGATATTGGAAAAGAACATGGTCTTGGCCCGATCGATCTCGGCCAATGCCTCGGCGCGCTTGCGCTCCTCCTCATAAGCCCGGGCGTTCGCCACCGCCGCGGATACGGCAGCCGTCAACAATCCATAGAAGCTGCGATACTCTTCGTCGAGCGGCAAGCGGGAACTCACGCCGGCAACAATGATGGCGCTCGCGCGCTCCGAGCCCGGCAGCCGCACCGGCAATACCAACGCCGTTCGCGGGGACTCCGGATAGGGGCCGCACGCCAGCGCACCGAATTTCGTCTCCAGTTCATCAAGCTGCACGCTCTGGCCTGTATGAGCCACCTCATCGAGACGCCACGGCGTCAGCGAGGAGGCTTGCAGATCGACCGATTGCGGGGTGGCGTGCGTCCCCGGAGCGAGGCCGATACTGTTGAGCAACCGTGCCCTGCGGCCCTCGCCCTCGCCCTCGCCCTCGACCAGATAGAACAGCACGAAAGGAAGATCGAATTCGTATTGGGCAAGCGTTTCTGCGGCGGTGGCGAAGGCACTTTCGAGCGTCTGCGCTTTACCGGCGCGCGCGGCCAAGTCGCGTAGAGCGTGCGTGCGCCGCTCGCTCAGCATCTTGACCGTCGTCTCGGTCACCGGGTGGAAGAGCCCGCCGATACCGCCGCTCTCGTCACGAATGGGACTGAAGGAGAACGTGAAGAACGCTTCCTCCAAGTAGCCGTTTCGGTCGACAAACACGCGGCGGTTCACGAGATATTGGCTCTCGCCGGCGAGGGCGCGATTGAACGCCTCACCGATGGCTGGCCAGGCTGAAGCCCAGCATTCCCGGAAGTTCTGCCCCATGGAGTGCGGGTGCTTGCCCCCACAAATCGGCCAGTAGCCGTCATTGTAGATTTGTACTTGTTCCGGGCCCCAGGCTATAGAGATGGGGAAGTTTGAGGAGATACAGAGACTAACGGCGGTACGCAGGCTCTGCGGCCAGCGCTCGATTCGGCCAAGCGGTGTTTGCGACCAGTCCGTTGCCCGAATCAGCTTGCCCATCTCCCCGCCGCCGGAGAGAAAGCTGTTGGCCAGCGCGTTTCGCTCGTCGTTCCGTATGGCCATGGCTCACAGATCCGCCCCGCCCGTTCCGGATTGTTGTATTTGTCGCGTCACCCTATTGATTAGGACACCTCAAATGAGAAAAGCGCCAAATGCCGCGCCCCGTTTTGAAGTGCTGCTCACACTTTGAGAATAGCTCGATGCGCCGGGACGGGCTGATCGACATACCTCATGCGGGATT
>NZ_JBXWZQ010000097.1:0-4216 GCF_059432795.1 Nitrococcus sp.
CCATCGTCCATAATGGCAATGCGATCACCAATATGAATGGCTTCATCAAGATCGTGTGAAATAAAGACAATCGTAAGGTTGCGTTCGCGCTGAACCCGGAGCAGTTCTTCCTGCATATCCGTACGGATTAAGGGATCCAGCGCCGAAAAGGCCTCGTCCATGAGCATGATGCTCGGTTCCAGGGCGAGGGCGCGCGCGAGTCCGACTCGTTGCTGCATACCGCCGGACAGTTCACCGGGGAAACTGTTGGCGTAGTGATCAAGACCGACAGTAGCCAGAGCCTCGTGGGCCCGCCGCAAGCGTTCCGTTTTTTGAATGCCGGCAATGTCGAGACCGAAGGCGGCATTTTCCAGGTTCGTCAGGTGGGGCATCAGGGCAAATGACTGGAACACCATCGAAATATGGCGCCGGCGGAATTCTATTAATGCCTTTCGGCGCATCGAGCTCACCTGTCGGCCTTGAATGACAATGCTGCCGGCCGTAGGCTCGATCAGACGGTTGAGCAGGCGGACGAGAGTGGATTTGCCAGAACCCGACAATCCCATGACGACGAAAACCTCGCCTTCATTGACCGTGAAGCTGGCATCCCGTACGGCCACGAGTTGGCCGGTTTGTTCATGGATCTCCTCCTTGGACAAACCACGATTGGCAGCCTCGATACCTTTTTTCGGCGCATGGCCAAAAACCTTGTATAGGTTTTCGACAATGATTTTGGGTTCGGAATGAGCCATCCATTCATACTAAGCTGCTGTAATGGCCGGAACATTGATACAGATCAGCACATGCTATTACTTAACAGGCCTGAACCATCCGTCGCCAGGGAGCATCATGGGCCGCCAGCGGTGATATCACAGTTCCAACTGTATGGGCTCCGCACACATATGACTTCGCATAATACATATTATGTAAAATTGGCAAAGAGTGTGAAATCCCCTTCAACCAGGTTGGATACCCAACCATGAACGACAAGCTCAAAACCTACCGGAGCAAGCGCGATTTCAGTAAAACGAGCGAGCCTCCCGGTAGCGAGCACAGTGAGGGCGGACGGACCTTCGTCATCCAGAAGCACGACGCCTCCAGCCTGCACTACGACTTCCGCCTGGAGTTCGGCGGCGTGCTGGTGTCCTGGGCGGTGCCGAAAGGCCTGTCGACCAACCCCGGAGACAAGCGGCTCGCCATCCAGACCGAGGACCATCCACGCGACTACGTCGATTTCGAGGGCGTCATCCCGGAAGGTGAATACGGTGGCGGCACAGTCATGGTCTGGGACACGGGCACATACCGCAACCTGCGCGCGCGCAAGGGGCCGCACAGTCAGAGCATGGAGGATGCGCTGGACAACGGCCTCATCGAAGTGTTTCTCGAAGGCGAGAAGCTGCGTGGGGGGTATGCCCTCAAACGCACCCAGAGTGGCAAGAAGCCGCGCTGGCTTATCATCAAGATGGACGACGAGCACGCCGATGCCCGCCGCCGGCCCACCAGTACTCAGCCCCGGTCGGTGAAGACCGGGCGCAGTCTTAAAGACATTGCCGAAGAGGAAGCACCCGAGGGATGAGTAATTGGCGTGAGGACCTTGCCGACGACGAACGCGAAGCACTGCAGCGCAAGACCATGCCCAAATGGACCCAGCCCATGCTGGCCACGCTCACCCATGAGCGCTTCTCCTCCCCGGACTGGATCTTCGAGCGCAAGCTCGACGGCGAGCGCTGCCTGGCGTTCCGGCGCAAGAGCCGGCTGCACATCCTCTCGCGCAACCAGCAGGATCTCAACGACACCTATCCGGAGTTAGTTGAGGCACTTAGCCGCCAGCCGCCGGCGCACTACATCGCCGATGGGGAGATCGTCGCCTTCAAGGGCAACACGACCAGCTTTTCGCGCCTGCAGGGGCGTATAGGCATCAAAGACCCCGACGAGGCACGCGCCAGCGGTATCAAGGTCTATCTTTACCTGTTCGACCTGCTCTATCTGGATGACTGGGACATTACCGGACTGCCGCTGCGCAGGCGCAAGGGGCTGCTGCGGCAGGAGTTCGAGTTTAATGACCCGTTGCGTTTCACCGTCCATCACAACGAGAAGGGCGAGGCGCTCTACGAACAGGCCTGCAGCAAGGGCTGGGAAGGTCTCATCGCTAAGCGCGCTGATAGCAGCTATGCGCACAGCCGCTCAAGCAGCTGGCGCAAATTCAAGTGCGTGAACCAGCAGGAGCTGGTGGTGGGCGGCTACACGGACCCCAGGGGCAGCCGCATCGGCTTCGGCGCGCTGCTGCTCGGCTATTATGAGAACGATGCGCTACGCTACGCCGGCAAGGTCGGCACCGGCTTCGATGACCAAACGCTCGAAGACCTGGGCGGGAAACTTGAGTCGATTGCGCAGGATGAGTGTCCGTATGCGGAAACCCCCGACGAGACCGGCAGCGACGTGCACTGGGTCAAGCCGAAGCTGGTCGTTCAGATCGGCTTCACCGAATGGACCGATGAAGGTCGTCTACGCCACCCGCGTTTTCTTGGTCTGCGCTGCGACAAGCCGGCGCGTAAGGTGATGCGCGAGGAGCCAATCTGACATGAACGTGCTGCACTTCGGCAGCTACAGCGTGGAGCTGTCAAATACCGACAAGGTACTGTTTCCGGACAGCGGCATCAGCAAGGGCGATCTCATCGACTACTATCGTAAGGTTGCCGAACTGATGGTGCCGCACATGAAGAACCGGCCGCTCACGCTACACCGTTTTCCCGACGGCATCGACGAGGATGGCTTCTATCAGCAGGAGGCCTCCGATTACTTCCCGGACTGGATCAAAACGCGCAAGACAGCACGGGCCGACGACGAAGACGAGCCGGTCGAGCACGTGCTGTGCAACAACCAAGCAACGCTAGTCTATCTAGCCAATCAGGCTGTCATCACTCCGCATGGCTGGCTGTCCCGCGCGCCGCGGCTGTCAAAGCCAGACCGGCTGATCTTTGATTTGGATCCCGCTGACGGGGACTTCACCGGGGTGCGCCGCGCCGCCCGTCAGGTCGCCGAGTTGATGGAGGAACTGGGGCTCACCCCTTTCGTCATGACCACGGGTTCGCGTGGTCTGCACGTAGTCGCGCCGCTGCGCGCCGACAGCGGCTTTGACAAGGTACGCGCACTCGCCCAGGACATGGCAGCGCTGCTGGCAAAACGCCACGCCGAGCAGCTCACGGTCGAGCAGCGCAAGAACAAGCGACGGGGCCGCATCTACCTCGATGTGATGCGCAACGCCTACGGCCAGACCGGCGTCATGCCGTACGCGGTGCGCGCCAAACCTGGTGCGCCTATTGCCACACCTCTGAATCTAACGGAGCTCGGTAACAGCAAACTCGATCCGCAGCGCTGGCATCTGAGGAATATCATGCGCAGGCTGGGTCAAATGGGCGATCCTTGGGCTGAGATCCATCAGCATGCCGCATCCCCCGGCAGCGCACGCAAGGCCCTGGATCACATACAGCAGAACTGAGCGATCACCGGGCTCCCCCTCTCCCCACTCTAGAGCAATTTGGTGTAAAGACTGGCGAAGAAGTCAATTTTGATGCGTAAATAGGGGACAGACCACGTTTTTCGATTATTTGACTAAAGCCTTTAGTTGCAGTCCGGACGGGATTGTTGCCCTGCCCTTTATTTAATTATATCCAAAAATTTGGGGAAGACAGCGATAAAGAGTAGCTGCTTCCGAATAGGGGTCATCCGTAATGCCGTTTGGGAGAATGTCCGGCCTGTAGCACAGGCGTGGCCTTCTACAACCAGCACCCATTACATGAACAATTTATTGATGTAAGACAAATAATACATATTTAATATCTATTATTATTGAGCTTATATATTGGAATCAGTCGCAGGCGGATTTGGCTACCAAGAGAACTAGTTTCTTGAAATATTTGAAAAAAAATATAAACAGGCAAGCGGGCCACATCGCCTTAAGGCATTTGCTTGTTCTGGTAATGTTCCTGGGGCTGTTCAATGGCCCCATATTCCATAGCTGCCTGCCTGGCTCTTCCACTCTTGCCACAATTGGTAGCTCCGGTAGTCAACAGGGTCATGGACCCTGCCACGCGCATGAGAATGGCCAGGCGCCAACCTCTGACAAGGCGCAATGCTGTGTGCTTGA
The DNA here is from genome assembly GCF_059432795.1 of Nitrococcus sp. Taxonomy (NCBI): domain Bacteria; kingdom Pseudomonadati; phylum Pseudomonadota; class Gammaproteobacteria; order Chromatiales; family Ectothiorhodospiraceae; genus Nitrococcus; species Nitrococcus sp. Next base: position 4,127 of record NZ_JBXWZQ010000097.1, read on the forward strand.
AGCCGATGACTGCCTGCCTGGTGCTGCTGCATCAGACATGTTCGTTCAGAGTTATTCCAGGTTGGGTGATCAGCAGCCCGAGGCTCTAGC
>NZ_JBXWZQ010000098.1:0-5673 GCF_059432795.1 Nitrococcus sp.
GAAGTTTGCCCAGCGCAAGCGGTACCAGCCGCTAGCCAGAGCGAGCGCTGGACAATCACTGCGCGAAACTGTGGACAACCGGCATTGCGCGCGCATTGACAGCACTCGGGACTGTCAAGTCATGCTGTCAGGCGGTACCGCTGACTGCCGCCTCCACGTTTGTGGTCAACGCTTTCCAAGGGCGGATCAGCAGGCCTTCGCAGAAGTGGGAAGACCCGGATGCATCGGGCCAAACGCAGCGTGCCCGCTGCATTTGGCGCCTGCGAGAGGACCGGCTGGGTTGCTCGATGCTAGCGTTCAGACGCCCCCTCAGGCGACTGCCCGAGCCTATGGCGCCTCCTGATCCCAGGCATCATCGATGCCCATGCGGCCGTTGTTTTTGGTTCCTAGCCCGCGCCCTCGGCCAGGGCGTCGATTAGGCAGCACCATTCCCCGCGCCTTCGCCCTTTGTCTGATTTGCTGGTAATGCTCGTCGCGGATCCGCTCGCGTTCCGCGGCGGTTTTCGCAGCGCGCATTTTCGCGCGATGCTCGACACGCTCCTGCTGCGTCATGAGATGGCCGCCGTAGATTCGCTGCGGCATCTGATTGCCCTGCGGGGTACCGTACGGGCTAGCCGCCCGGGCGGTGCCGGTGGATACAGAGAAAGCGCCCACTACGACAAGTACGGCCAATGACCATTTCATGATGGTTGGTTCCTTTTTCCGAGGTTGGATCGACGATCAAAAAAGCAGCGTGAGATCGAGGAAATGGGGGGCCGTGCCCCGGGTCAAACCTCCGCCGATGAGCATGGCTCCGAGCATGTGCGCGAACTTCAAAAGAGTGTAGGTCATTTCTTGGCTCTCTACCCCGACTCGTCAGACAGCGATGACGCCAACGTGCTCGGCAGCTCATTTGTGACTGGCTGCAGTCTCTACTCGGCGAACGTCCTGACATAAAGGATCAGTTGCCAAATTTCGTGGTCCGTCAGATAGTTCCTGTGACCGCGCATGGCCGTGGCGCGTGCACGTCGCCCCGGCCGCTTGATCGCCTGCCGGGTGTGCCCGGGCTGCTGCTCGAAGAATCCAGCGCCAGTCGAGACGACCCAGAACAGGTGCCCGTCCGGCAACGCCTCCATCAACTCGGCACAGGTGAAATCGGTGGGAGGCGGTTGCAGATGTCTACCCATGGGACCTTTACCGTCACCGTTTGCTCCGTGGCACTCCGCGCAGGGAATCGGTTCCGCCTCGGTCAGGTACAGGTGCTTCCCTCGGGTTAGGTTTTCGGGCGTGGGCTCCAGCGGGTTTTGTCTTTGGTAGTACCGCTCGGGGGCGCGCGGCGTGTTGCGAATCGGCGGGCATTGGTCCTTGTCGCCTTGATTGCTTGCGCTGCCGGGGGTTGCTCGGATCGGCGTTTCCTCCAGCGTGCTGGTTTGGCATCCGGCAACGAGCAGTAGTGCGAGCATCACAAGGTGCCACCGGAATCGTCTGCGATTGCGCCGTGTCATAGAGAGTACCTGAGCTCTGTTAAAGATTAACGCTGAAACGAAATCCGACGCCTATGATGTCATCCGCTTGCGGGTCGCTGCCGGGGTCGACGTAGTATTGAAGAACCGGCTGCAAGCTGAACCAGGGGAGGACCTGGGCGCGGTAAGTCAGCTCCAGCGCTGTCTCGGAATTGGTGACAGGGGTGCCGGCGCTTTTCTGGGCGGTTCGAAATTTTTCCCCGTTGACCCCAACAGAGACGCCCAAGCCAAGGACATCGAGGTTTCGACCCGGTATCAAGCCCGTGTAAATCAGCCCGGCCGCATAATAGGCACCGATCTGATTGACATCCTCCTCCGCTTTGCCGGCGCGTAAAAAGCCGCTGAGCCCCTGATCCGGGGCCTGCGGCTCACTGAATATCACCCCTTCGACGAAGCCGTATATCCCCTGCGATCCGTCCCGAACGGCGGCAGTGCCGTTCGCGGTGGTATCGCGCACATCTTCGAAGTCCCCAGTATAAAGCCACGCGCCCAAGCCGAAGCGGAGGAAGGCGAAACCGACCGGCTCGTAGTTGACTTCGTTCAAGATCAGCAATCCGTCACCATCGCGGAAACGGATTGCTGTCGCCCCTGGATCGTCCGGATCGCCGGGAACACCGTCGAGAACGGCGCCGCGCCAGGTGATTTCCTCGCTGATGGCGGCCCGCACGCGGACACCGACCGAGGTGATCGGGAAAATCGACGGACCGTTGCGGCCGGTCTCGGAGAAATCCAGCCCGGTACCAAAGGCGCCGTTTATGAATACGCCCGCGGTATCCTTGACATCGAATTCGGAGTCCGCAGCGTATAAGCCGACCAGAACGCCAATCCGATCCTGGATAAATGCCTGTTCATACCAGAGCTCGAAGAGTCGAAACGCATTATCCGCGGTCAGGTTGCTCGGCGCGTGTACGGTTCCGGTCGCCTCCCCGGGGTCGTCTCCGTGCGTGCCCAAGGCCATCAAATACGCCGTGCCGCCCGGGATGTTCGCCAGCGTCTGCATGTTGACCCTCAGGGAGGCCTCCAACAGGTTGGAGTAACCGATGTGGTCGGGTAGCCCGCTTTGTGGGGTGGCGATCATGTCGCCGGTATTGGCGATACCTACCTCAATGCCATTGCGAAGCAGGCTCGTGCGCAAGCCGCCCCAATCTCCAGTGGCCGTGTCGGCAAAAAGCCGCGAGGTGCTCGTTGACCTTTGGGGCGCGGATTCAGCGGGGATGTCGGATGCCGGGGCCCCTTCGTTCATGCATAGGCAGAGAACCAGTGCCATCCACCCGGGAAGGCATTGTTTTCTTGCACGTGCGGAGGTGGGCACGGCCTGACTTTCTGCGCTGCGTTCGAGACTTCCCAACACGGATGACGAATCGGCTTCAGCCATTGCGACACATTGGCACTAGAAAAAGTATAATCCGCGATTGTGAGGCTCATGGCAGAAACCCCCACCGAATAAGGCGGGATCGGCTCGTTTCGAACCGCGCCGCCCGGTCGACATTGATAGATGCAGAATTTCTCAATTCGGGGCGATTTGCGGTCTAAGCGGCGCTCGCGGCTGAGGGCGGCTGGATATCTGGGCGGAAAACGATGGGTGCTACCGCGGCGCGATGAGTTCGTCTACGCGTCAGTGGGCGAGCCAGGCATGGTGCATAATAATGAGTGATAGCCATAGAAAGCCGATAATCTGGACGAAGAAAAACACGAAACGCAAAAAAACGACCGGGTTCGTCTGGCTGAGGCCGACATGAATCAGTGACTGCATAATTCGGGCGAGCAGCACCGAAACGGCAATGGTGTTGACCGGCGGTTGTTGAATGCCGCTTACGTGCAACGCGAGCACGATGGCACCGAAAACCGGTAGATTCTCAACGCAATTTGCGTGCGCACGCAGGGCGCGCTTGTACCATTCCTTGCCCTCGATTCGATATTCACGGTAGTCGGAAATGGCGGCTCGTCCCGTGAGAATTCGGCTCCAACGGTACACACCCACGGTCCCAAGCAGCAGCATTATCGTCCAGAGTGCGAAGCCAAGGAGCGTCCATACGGGCACGGTCATTGACAGATCCTCCCTACGCGGTTGCCGATTGGCGGCGCGCATTCCGGGCACAAGCTTCATCGATGGCCGGGCGATGCAACGCCGGATGCCGTAGCAAACCCATTTGCGACCTTGCCACGGCCAGAGGCGAATGCCCATCGGGCCCGGGGAAGTCGGCCCGGCGCTGGCTATAATTGTTTTAGCTTCCTATGCGGACCTTTCTCAGCGGCTCGATAGCACTGCAGCCTCCTCTGGCAAGAGAGTCTCATGAGGATCAGTTCAAAAACAACGGCTTCGATTGGGCGGCGGTTCACCCGGAGCGTGGCTGTGCTCAGCGTTCTATTGATTGCCGCGACGGTTGCCAGCGCGGGTGGATGTCCAGCCGGCAAACGCACGCCGGACGGCCAGGGCCAGAAGATGGTGACGCATGCTGGCAAAGGTGTCGTAGACAGGGTGCGCAGCGCAGTCGATCTCGGTAAAGAAGCGCCGAACCTGCCCGGGCGGTTGTTCCGTCTGCGCCAGCTCGATGTCTCCCCTGGTGGCATTGTTCCTCGGCACAGTCACGACGAGCGCCCGGCGCATATCTATATCGTCGAGGGCTCGATCGTCGAATACGCGAGCAACTGTCGAGTGCCGATCGTCCATAAGTCCGGCGAAGTCGTGACCGAGACCAAAGGGGTTTCCCATTGGTGTCAAAACACCGGCAAGAAGCCGGTCGTGCTGATCTCAGTGGACATCTTCGAGGACAAAGCGGGTGCCGATGCCAAAGTGATGTAGCCAGGTGATTTAGCAGGTTTCGAAGACTCACCCGATTGCGGCGGAGGCGGCTGGCATCGGGGGTGCGCTGATCATAGGTGAGCGGTGGGACGGGGTTACGGTAGGTATCGGCGAGCCTCCCCGAGGGGTGCGTCGACGGTGTTTCGCTGTTCGGCGCGATCCTTTATTCCCTGCGGCGCATTCCGCGGCTGTTCGCGCTGTGGTGGATAACTTTTCGAGGGACGGATATGGCACTCAAGGGCAAGGCAGCGCTGATCACCGGTTCGACCAGCGGCATCGGCCTGGGCATAGCGGAAGGGTTTGGCGCGCAAGGCGCGAACCTGATCATCAACGGTTTCGGTGATCCGGAGGAAATCGAGGATCTGCAGCGCCGGCTGCAAGCGCAATACGATGTGGCGGTGGTCTATGACGGCGCCGATATGAGCAAGCCGCAGGAAATCGAGGGCATGCTCGGGCGCGCGATCGAGCGTTTCGGCGCGGTGGACGTGCTCGTCAACAACGCCGGCATCCAGTATGTCGCACCGGTCGATGACTTTCCGGGCGAGAAGTGGGACGCGATCCTCGCGGTCAATCTGTCGTCGAACTTCCATGCCATTCGTTTCGCCTTGCCGGCGATGAAACGACGCGGCTGGGGGCGCGTCATCAACGTGGCATCGGCCCATGCGCTGGTGGCCTCGCCGTTCAAGGCGGCCTACGTTGCCGCGAAGCACGGCGTTGCTGGCCTCACGAAGACCGTTGCGCTGGAAGTCGCGGAGTCGGGCATCACCGTCAATGCGATCTGCCCGGGCTACGTGTTGACGCCGCTGGTGGAGAAGCAGATTCCGGATACCGCCAAGGCACGCGGCATCACGGAAGAAGAGGTCGTAAAAGACGTGCTGCTGACCGCGCAGCCGACGAAGCGATTCGTCACGGTCGAGCAGGTTGCCGCGCTGGCCGTGTTCCTGGCCAGCGAAGAAGCAGCCTCGATCACCGGAGCAATTCTGCCGTTGGACGGCGGGTGGACCGCGCATTAACCCTGACACAGCTCACCCCAATAAGAGAGGCGGAGGCAACGCTGGATCTCGTGGATCGTTCGAATACTTCCAAGAACGCCTCGCCCGTCCCGGCAGCGGATAGGCGCAGTGGCGAACGGCGTCGACGGGCGCAAGCGGCGCGCGCTCGAAACGCCGCGCCCTATCCGATTTCAATACGGCGGTGCAGGCGCCGAAGTGCAACGGCGCCTGTTCGCCCCTGCCGTTTAAAGCACGCCGATGGACACCAGGCGTGATGACAGCGGGCAGCAGCAACACCGCGGTCGGAAGCGCCGCGTGACCGAAACGCCCGGGCCGACGCCGCAGGCCGCAGCCGCTGGCCAGCACCCTGCGGGGC
>NZ_JBXWZQ010000099.1:0-3997 GCF_059432795.1 Nitrococcus sp.
CGCATCCGGTTCTACGAGGAAGCGGCGTCGGCGCCGCCCTCTGCGACCTGGATCGGCTGCAACCGCCTGGCCTTTCCGGAGCTGATGCTTGAGGTCGAGTGTATCGCGCTGCTCGATTGAGGGCGGGTCGAAAATCCGTGCCGGATGCCCGCAACGCGCCCACGGAGCAGCTAAAATCATTATCATCCAGATAAAATCAAGGGAGGTCCCATGAACAAAAAGCATGTTCCCGATACGATCGCGCCGCCGCTCGCAGCCTATAGCCACGGCGTCGAGATCCCACCGAACTCGCGAGTACTCTTCACGGCGGGGCAGGTAGGTCTGTTGCCCGACGGCACGATACCCGAAGGAGTCGAGGCCCAGACTCAAGCCACCTGGGATAATCTCATGGCCATTCTGGAATCCGCCGGTATGGGGATCGAAGATGTCGTCCAAGTAACGACCTACGTGACGAGCGAGGACGACTACTGGCCGATGGCGCAGGCCCGCGCCAAAGCCTTGGGTGATGCGCGGCCTGCATCCACGGGCATTATCGTCAAGGCGCTGGCGAAGCCGGAATTGCTGGTCGAGGTTGACCTTGTCGCCGCCAAAGCCTGAACTCGAACTAACTGAAAAAGCATCTATTACTGGAGCATTTGATGAACCGATTCGTATTGATATTGGCAGTTGCAATGCCGTTACCAACAACTCTCGCGGCGGACGATAATTTCAACAAGTCTGGAGCGGCCGGTGAGTCGATCATAGCCACGAGCCAGGATATGGAGCTCTATGATCAATACCATTTTTCTCCCGCCTACCGTGCGGGTGACTTCGTGTTCCTCTCCGGTGTCGTGGCCGAGGCTCCGGGGGACACCCCCGCCACACCGGAAGAGTACCGTGAAGCACTCCATAAGGCCTTCTCGGATATCAAGGCGACGCTGGCCGCTGCAGGCGCGAGATACGATCAGGTCGTAAAGCTCACGACCTTCCACGTCTTCGACAGCCCCCATTTCGACGGTGACAAGGGCGCGCACATCGGCGCGTTCATGACGGTAAAGGATGAATACCTGCCGGCGCCGTACACGGCCTGGACGGCGATCGGCATCAGCGAATTGTTTCCGGACAGGGGCCTGGTAGAGATACAGCTCATCGCGCACGCGCCCGCCGACTGAGGCAGCAGGCTGATGCCTCGGGCGCCGTTCTCCTCTGCGGGTCAGATCAGCGACCGACAGACGTGACGAATGGAAGCTGCTGGACAAAAAGGCGTTGCTTACTGGCTTATATGAAGGTAATATTTAAATAATTCTGGTACCAAAATGGTTAGTGGTCACTACCATTCGTCGTTGTTGCGCATCTTGGCCCCTCGGCAGTTACAGGTGGTGTGAGCGGTGGTCGAAGCGTAACGAACACAACGCCAAACAATAGTCAGGACCCCACACGCGATGGAAATACAAGGTGAATACCACATACCGGCGCCTCGCGCTGAGGTCTGGCAACGGCTCCACGACCCTGACGTGTTGTCAGCCTGCATCCCCGGGTGCGAGTCAATGATGAAGGTGTCGGAGGGTGTCTATGAAAGCGTTGTCCTGGCGAAGTACGGTCCCGTCAAGGCGAGATTCAAGACTATCATAACCCTGTCGAACATCAATGCGCCTGTGTCCTACACTTTGAGTGGGCGCGGCGAGGGCGGCGCGGCAGGATTCGGAGAAGGCGTCGCCGATGTCATGCTCGAGGAAACCGGCGAAGAAACGGTGTTGCGCTATACCACCAAGTTCAATACGGGCGGACGCATCGCTCAGGTCGGATCGCGCCTACTCGTAGCGACTACGAACAAACTCGCCAAGCATTTTTTCGATGCCTTTTCATCTTACTTCGATGCCGCGGAGGAACAACAATGAAAATCTCGTTTTCAGTCAACGGCAAGGAGGTCAAGGGGGACGTGGAACCGCGCACTCTGCTGGTTGATTTTCTCCGTAACGATCTCGGTCTGACCGGCACGCACGTGGGCTGTGATACCAGCCAGTGCGGCGCCTGCGTCGTTCACGTGGACGGCCACTCGATCAAGAGCTGCACCCTGCTCGCAGTACAGGCCGAAGGCACGCAGATCACGACTATCGAGGGGCTGGCCGACGGCGACACGCTGCATCCCATGCAGGCTGCATTTCGCGAAGAGCACGGCTTACAATGTGGGTTCTGCACGCCCGGCATGATTATGAGCGCGGTCGACTTGCTGCAAAACAACGCCGATCCGACGGAAAAGGAGATCCGGGACTGGCTGGAGGGCAACCTATGCCGGTGCACGGGCTACCACAACATCGTCAAGTCGATTCAAACAGCCGCGAAATCACGGTAATCCCCGCCTTCATATGCAAGGCCAAGCACGAGGAAACGCTTCATGTACAAGTTCGATTATCAGGCACCCGACTCGATCGAAGCCGCGCTGACGGCGTTACGTGAGAATGACGAGGCGAAGATCGTTGCCGGTGGTATGACGCTGTTGCCGACGATGAAGCTGCGTTTGGCACGTCCCGATGTGCTGATTGACATCAAGAACATCGGATCGCTTGTCGGGATCACGGAGAAAAACGGGGCGATCGTGATCGGCGCTATGACGCGTCATGCCGACGTCGCTGCCTCGAATCTCGTGCGGGATCGCATCCCCGGTCTCGCGAACCTGGTGGAGGCGATCGGGGATCCACAGGTGCGAAACCGCGGCACAATGGGTGGCTCCGTCGCCAACAACGATCCGGCGGCAGATTATCCGGCCGGGCTCGTCGGTCTAGGCGCCACGGTCGTCACCGACCGCCGCGAGATCGCGGCCGACGACTTCTTCACCGACATGTTCGAAACCGCGCTTGAGGACGACGAGATCATCACCGCCGTGCATTTCCCGATTCCCAAACGCGCCGCCTACATGAAGTTTCCTAATCCTGCCTCGCGCTACGCCATTGTCGGCGTCATGGTGGCGGAGGCCCACGACGGAATCCGTATCGCGGTCACCGGAGCGGCGCCCTGCGTGTTTCGGGTGACGGCAATGGAAGATGCGCTCAAGAAGAATTTCACACCGGACGCCATCGCGTCGATCGCGGTGGACGGCGCCGAATTCAACGAGGACATTCACGGCAGCGCCGAGTATCGCGCCCATCTCGTGAACGTGATGGCCAGGCGGGCGGTGGCTGCGACGGGCTAGATAACGGCCTCGATGGACTCGTGGCCGTTTTGATGACCTGCGGCAGGACATCCAAGCAGGAAGAGGTTACAAGCGGGTTGCTTCTGCAAGCCTGTGAATTTTACTAGGCAGGAAAATTGAATTCATCGAGTAAAAATCCGCGTTCTAAGAACGCGGATTTTTACATCTATTCTGTACGAAATCCTCGGATTGGAGCTATGAGCGAGAATGGCGAGCCATACATAGGTTGCAGGAACCGTTTTCACGTATCCCGCCGATGTGCCCTCCGCAGTGTCTATTTTGGACCCGATATGGATCAGGAAATACTGGAAATCATATGCCTCGTGTTGCTCGGGCAAAATCGCAACGTACAGTTTTGGAAGGGTTCTAGGAACCCGGAGCGATATAAAGTTGAATTTGAGCAATTCCTATATATGAGTCATCTTGAAGCGAAGGACTGTGGGCTCGTCACCTAATGAAGTTGAAGAAGACCAGGGAACCTGTCACTCCGCTTGTATTCGCAAGCTCCGCGCCAGAACGACCTGGCCGCGTAATCGGAGTATTTCGAGAAGGTGGGCTCAAGCTGAAGGTGAGGACGAGGATAACGACGATATAACGTTCTAACGGTTTAAGAGGGACGCACAAAAATTGTTCGCCCCTCAGTTAACTCGATATATCCGGTTCATTGGAGGCGCGCCAGGGAGAACTAAAACCACCCTTGGAGTGGGTCATAGAGGTCCACCGGCGATGAAGAATCAAGAACTAAGATCCTAGCTCTATGACCAATGTCCGTCTTAATTTAAAAGAAAAAACAAAGCCTTAGTACACATCGCACGTCGGCCTTCGAAC
>NZ_JBXWZQ010000100.1:0-18490 GCF_059432795.1 Nitrococcus sp.
TTTTGCTGGTCGATGTATTGGTTGGCCTCGTCGGCAAGCGCCATGATCTCGCGTACGACCCGCGCGTACTCGCGCTTCTCGTAGAGCTCGGCGATTTGCGCCCCTCGCGCCGTGAACTTGCGGTACAGTGCCGGAGCAGCAAGCGTTTCAGACAACTCCCCCGCAAAGCGCTTTTCGATGAAACCCGCGCAGCGGCTCGCAATGTTGACCAGCTTACCGACCAGATCGGCGTTCACCCGCTGCGCGAAATCCTCCAGGTTCAAATCGAGATCGTGGACACCGCTTCCCAGTTTCGCCGCGAAGTAGTAACGCAGGTATTCGGCCTTGAGGTGGCGCAGATAGGTGCGGGCAGTGATGAAGGTGCCGCGCGACTTTGACATCTTCTGGCCATTGACGGTGAGGAAGCCGTGCGCGAACAGGCGGGTCGGCTTGCGGAAGCCGGAGCCCTCGAGCATGGCGGGCCAGAATAAAGCATGGAAGTAGACGATATCCTTGCCGATGAAATGATAAAGCTCGGTTTCCGAGTCGGCTCGCCAAAAGGCGTCGAAATCGAGATCGGCACGGTCGCAGAAATTCTTGAAGCTCGCCATGTAGCCAATCGGGGCATCGAGCCAGACATAGAAGTACTTGTTAGGGGCATCGGGAATCTCGAAGCCAAAGTAGGGCGCGTCTCGGGAAATATCCCAGGATTTCAAGCCTTCCTCGAACCACTCCTTGAGTTTGTTGGCGACCTCTTCCTGCGTGTGCCCCGGACTGGTCCATTCGCGTAACATGCCCTCAAAATCCTGGAGCCGGAAAAAGAAGTGCTCCGAGCTCCGTTCGGTCGGGCGCGCGCCGGAAATCACGGAAACCGGATCCTTGAGCTCGCCGGGGGAGTAGCTGGCACCGCAAACCTCGCAGTTGTCACCGTATTGATCCGGCGCCGCACAACGAGGACACGTGCCCCGGATGTAGCGATCCGGCAGGAACATGTCCATCTGCGAGTCATAGGCTTGGGTGATTTCGCGTCGTTCGATGTGCCCGGCATCGCGCAGGCGCTCGTAGATCAAGGTGGCGAAGTATCGGTTCTCTGCGGAGTGCGTCGTATAATAGTTGTCGAACTCGATCAGAAAATCCGTGAAATCCCTGCGGTGTTCCGTGCCGAAGCGTTCGATCAGCTCCTCGGGAGTGATGCCCTGCTCGCGCGCCTTGAGCATGATGGGCGTGCCGTGAGCGTCGTCGGCGCAGACGTAGTAGCACTCGTTACCCTGCAGTCTCTGAAAACGAACCCAGATGTCCGTTTGGATGTACTCGACCAGATGACCGAGATGGATCGGCCCATTCGCATACGGCAGGGCGCTTGTGACCAATATTTTTCGCGTCATAGTCGCAGCCGGTCCGGCGTTGCTCAATTGGCAAGCAAGCAATCAATCAATTATGCCAGATCCAGCCGGTCCTTACCGAAAACGGATCGCTTTTGGCGGCCTTCGGCAGAGCGGATCAACGCCGGAGCGTGGCTGGCGCACAACGGCGCACGGAAGCACTCTGAGGCGATCTTCCCGCTGTGACATTCGAGGTGGGAGCGCTAGCCGATGACATGCCAGGGTCGCTAGGGGATGGGTCTGCCGAGCAGATCGGCGGCTGCCTCCGTGAGAGTGGCGCGCTATCTCGCGCACCGACCTGTCGTGCCACGAGTGTCTGTCTTTGCGGGTGAAGACAAGGAAGGCGAGTTCGGGAATGCCTGCCTTGGGTGGGGGTTCTTCGTTCGAAGGAATTTCTAAGCCCCCACCCGCTCCGCAAGAGCCGTTTGACACTAGCGCTCAAATCACCGGACGCGACTCCCATGGCGCCGATGTGCTCGTCGCGCGAATGAAAAGTGGCGTTTGCATGTTCCCTTTCCCGACATCGTGAAAATTAGCGTAACGCCGAAAGCGCTAGGCATTTGAGAGCTTGCTCTCCCGAAAGGTCAGATGTCAGAGTAATCGCTTCCGCTGGTGCTCCAGAAGTGCGGGTCATGATCCGTCATGAGCCATTCCTTGATCTGTTGATCCGCCTCTTCCTTGCTGATCCCGTAGACTTTCTGAATTTTTCCGGCGAGTTCCTCGTAAAATCCTCCCGCCAAATGATCCAGATCCTCATGGGTGAACTCGCCCCAGCGCTGGCGCAGCCTACCCTTGAAGATATGCCAATTGCCGCTCATTCTGTGCCAGCTGTCGCTGACTTGATCGCGGTACATCATCTCGTCTCTGTGTATGTGCGGCATTTCCGCCTCCACCATGCTCGCATGGATCGACCGGAAAACAGAGTGGTGATAGGCTCCTTAGTGGCTCCTACACACTGAAATTATAGTGTCAATAGCGTTATTTTCCTGGCAGGGCGTCCTGCGTCGATTCGCGGGAAGTTCGTGAACGAACGTGGGGACAGAGATGACGACGGCTTGCCGTAAGCAGCGGTATGCCAGTCGATACTGGCGGATGCGCGAGCGTATTGCCTACTTGTGCGCTGCGCCCCTGGCACATTCGCCCGTGAAGGAGGCCAAATGACAATCCACCTGTAAAAAAACGGGCCGATGGTGGGCGAGAAACAGTGACGGGCCTCGCAATGCGCGAATTTTTACGTGCCGCGGCGATACACCTGCCGGCCTCGGCTTGCACGGGGATGCATCCGCAAGCCTTGTTCGGGTGGGGGCGACTCAACTACTACGAAAATTTTCCCCCACCCGCCAAGGCAAGAGAAACTTTGCCTGTGTCCACTCAACATTATTGTGAGCTTACTGCTGTGCTGTTTTTGGCTAAAGAGTCAAACACTCGATCCTCCGCCGGCACCCCCGCTCGCTGCACTGCTGCTCCAGAGATGCGGATCATGATCACTCATTAACCATTCCTTGATCTCCCGATCCGCCTCTTTCTTGCTGATGCCATAGATCGTCTGGATCTTTCCGGAGAGCTCTTCCTCAAACCCGCCGACGATATGATCCAAATCCTCGTTGGTGAACTCTCCCCAGCGCTGCCTCATCTTGCCCTTGAAGATATGCCAGTTGCCTGTTATCTGATCCTTGTACATAGTGGCCTCCGCCATGCTCACATGGATCGGTCAGAAAGCACCCTAGGCAATCCTTGTCCCTACTACCGTAGTATCCGTACACGTCCCCAAGTATAGTTTTCAGATTCATTTTTTCCTGGGGCTGGGGAGGCATCCATGGTTCCGCTGCGCCGCGCAAGCGGCAGACGGGGCACTTTCCACGATGTCGCGCAGGGCGCCCCGAGCAGCATGAGCTACGCTCCGCGGTGGTCAGGGCGCAAACCCGTTACTGCCGATACGTTGAGTCGTTGACTGCCGCGCAGATGCACTCTACGACCTGCTCCTGTGTCAAGCGGTTGCAGTCGATGACGATATCGGCGTGTTGCTCGTAGAGGGGGATGCGCTCGGCGAAGACGTCGGCGAGCGTCTGGTGCGCCGCCTTGGCGATTCCGCGGCTGCTGAGATTGGTCACGCGGCGCGTCAGCGTCGAAAAATCGACCTTGAGATAGACGATGATCCCGTGCCGGCGCAACGCGGCCATGGCCCGTTCGCTGTAGGCGGCACTGCCTCCGGTCGCGATGACGTGATGGCGCAACGCGAGTTGCGATAGCTCGCGCTCCTCGATGGCGCGCAGAGTCAGGTGCCCCTCTTGGTCAACGATCTCCTGCAGGGTACGCCCCTCGGCGCTTTGAATGACGACGTCGGTGTCGACGAAATTCTTGGCAAGCTGCTTGGCCAGCAAAACGCCGATCGTGCTTTTGCCGGCACCGGGCATGCCAATCAGCACGATGTTGTCGCGGTCATCGGCCATGGAGGTCCCCCATGAGCTGCTGCGCTGGTGGTGTGCCAACGCGCAATAGCGCCAGAAATGCCGACGAAGCGCAACTGGGCGTGCGCTATCGCCTCGGTGTAATGCGCCTGTATTTTTTGGATTCTTTGCGGCGTTAGAATCTAGGCGATAAACGGGTGATCGTGTCTAGAAGGAGCACAGTCATGGCCGAGATAGACCGCACGGCGATCGAGCAGGCGATAGCGCGGTGGACCGAGCCTTACTCGGAGACGGACCTGCTCACGGCCGGGGCGGTCGAGGAGATCGCCATCGAGGATAGCCACGTTCGCATTGTTGTGCGTTTGGGCTTTCCGGCCGAGCGTTACCGCTTGCAGCTGCATGAAGCCTTGGCAGCTGCGCTGGCCGCGGCCTTCCCCGACGCAACCATCGATGTCGAGATCCGCTGGCGGATCACCTCCCGCGCGGTGCAGGCGAAGTTGAAGCCGCTGGAGAACGTGCGCAACATCATCGCGGTCGCCTCTGCCAAGGGCGGGGTCGGCAAATCGACTGTCGCGGCGAACCTCGCCTTGGCGCTGGCCGGCGAAGGTGCCCGGGTTGGCGTGCTCGATGCCGATATCTACGGTCCAAGTCAGCCCCGCATGATGGGGGTAGTCGGTCGGCGCCCCGAGAGCCCCGACGGCAAGCACATTACGCCGCTGGAAAGTTATGGGGTTCAGGTCATGTCCATTGGCTTTCTCATCGAAGAGGAGTCGCCGATGGTCTGGCGCGGCCCTATGGTCACCCAGGCGTTGACCCAGTTGCTCAACGAGACGCAATGGCAGGATCTCGATTACCTCATCGTGGATCTGCCGCCGGGTACGGGTGATATTCAGCTCACGCTCGCGCAGCGCGTGCCCGTCGCCGGCGCCGTAGTGGTGACGACCCCACAGGAGATCGCAACGCTCGATGCCCGCAAGGGGATTCGCATGTTCCAGAAGGTCAATGTGCCCGTGCTCGGCGTGCTCGAGAATATGAGCCTGCATGTGTGCAGCCAGTGCGGTCATGAGGAGCATATCTTCGGCGAGGGCGGCGGCAAACGTCTGGCCGAGCAGGAAGGCGTCAATTTGCTCGGTGCGTTGCCGCTGGACAGCGGGATCCGGGAGCACGCCGATAATGGCCGCCCGAGCGTGGTCGCACAGCCCGACGGTCGCATCGCCGACCTCTATCGACAAGCGGCTTTACGCACGGCGGCAAAGCTCTCTAGACTCGCTGCGGCGAGATCGAGCCCATTCCCCCGGATCGTAGTGGAAGACTGAATCCACGGGGTGGTCTTGGTGCATGAAAAAAACCCTCGCGCAGACACTCCGAGGCAAGTCTACGGATGAGTATCAAACCCGACAGCTGGATCCGGCGCATGGCGTTGGAAGGCATGATTGAGCCGTTTGAGCCGGAACAAGTCCGGCAAACGCCGGCAGGCAGGCTGATTTCCTATGGCACCTCGAGCTACGGCTACGATGTGCGGTGCGCCGATGAGTTCAAGATTTTTACCAACATCAACTCGGCGATTGTTGATCCCAAGCGCTTCGACGAGTCGAGCTTCGTGGACGTCAAGGCGGATGTTTGCATCATTCCGCCCAATTCCTTCGCATTGGCCCGCACGATCGAATTTCTGCGCATTCCACGCAGTGTCCTTACGATCTGTCTGGGCAAGTCCACCTATGCCCGCTGCGGAATCATCGTCAACGTGACACAGCTCGAGCCTGAATGGGAGGGCCACGTTACGTTGGAATTCTCGAACACGACGCCGTTGCCAGCGAAAATCTACGCGCACGAGGGCGTGGCGCAGATGCTGTTCCTGGAATCCGATGAGGTTTGTGAGCGCTCCTACAGGGATCGCAGCGGGAAATACATGGGCCAGCGCGGCGTTACCCTGCCACGCCCCTGACCGCGAGCGAAACGCGCTTCTCGCTCGGGGTGTGCGTGAGACGCGACGCCGGCCCCCCACCGCGGCTCATCGGCTGGCCCGCGGCCGGGGAAGTTCATTGGCTAAAGCGTTTCCAATTCATCATCCTCGGATACCACCAGCGGTCGCTCTTGACGTTGCCCTCGATACCATACCGCGCCGTCTCGCATTGCGACCCGCCCCTCGGCGATCCAGCGTACGGCGAGCGGATAGATTCGGTATTCCTGGTGCTGAACCCGTTGCTGCAGCGAATCGGGGCTATCATCCGCTTTTATGGGTACCCGAGCCTGGACGATGACGGGCCCGGCATCGAGCGCCGGTATCACATAATGCACACTGCAACCGTGCTCGCTGAAACCCGCTTGCAGTGCCCGTTCGTGAGTGTGCAAGCCGCGCAAGTCGGGCAGCAGCGAAGGGTGAATGTTGACGAGACGTCCCTCGAAGGCGCAAAGGAACGCGGACGTTAGGATCCGCATAAAGCCGGCCATGATCACCAAATCGGCACGGTAGCGCTGCACGCGTCCACGCAAGGCAACGTCGTAGTGCTCCCGGCTGGCGAAATCCCGGTGCGAGAGCGTTTCGTGCTGGATTCCGGCCCGTTCGGCGCGGACGAGTCCATAGGCGTCGGCGCGAGTGCTGATCACAGCCTGGATGTCGATCGGCAGTCGCCCTTGGCGTTGGCCGTCGATCAAAGCCTGGAGATTGCTGCCATGGCCGGAGATCAGCACGACAACGCGCAGCGGTACGCCAAGCATTGCCTACTCCTCGATCCGCACCAGTGGCTTGTCGGTGGACCCTGGGGACACCTCGCCGAGCCACCAGGCGCTCTCGCCGACGCCGTGCAATATCCGCAGGGCGTGATCGACGTGCTGCGGTGCGAGCGCAGCCACCATGCCGACTCCGCAATTGAAGACTCGGTACATCTCCTGGCGATCGATGTTTCCCTCGCGCTGCAGCCAGCTGAAGATCTCGGGCCACTCCCAGGAGCGAGCATCGATCCGTGCCTCGGTCTTAGGCGGCAGAACGCGCGGTAGATTCTCCAGCAGCCCGCCGCCGGTGATATGGCAGAGCGAGCGAATCTCCACCTCCGCGAGCAGCGAGCGTACGGCGCGGGCGTAGATGCGGGTCGGGGCCATCAGCCGCTCCGCCAGGCCTTGGTCATCGAACTCGGTGGTGAGCGTGATCCCGCGGGTTTTGAGAATGTGGCGAGCCAGCGAGTAGCCGTTGGAATGCGGGCCGCTGGAGGCGATTCCGATCAGCGCATCACCCGGCTGGACACGGCTGCCATCAATGATGGCCGCCTTTTCCACGATACCCACCCCAAAGCCCGCCAGATCATAGTGCTTGCCCGTGTAAATGCCGGGCATCTCCGCGGTCTCACCGCCGATGAGCGCGGCACCGGCTTCGCGACATCCCCGGGCAATGCCCCCGATCACCCGTTGGGCGACCGCCAGATCGAGTCGGCCAGTTGCGAAATAATCGAGGAAAAACAACGGTTCGGCGCCCGTGACGAGAATGTCGTTGACGCACATGGCCACGAGGTCGACGCCAATCGCTTCATGGCGGTCGGTTGCGATCGCCAGTTCCAGCTTGGTGCCGACCCCGTCAGTGCCGCAGACCAACACCGGGTTGCGGTAGCGCTGCATGGGCAGCTCAAAGAGCCCGCCGAATCCGCCGAGTCCGCTCAATACCTCAGGGCGCGTGGTGGTTGCAACATCCGGTTTGATGCGTTCCACGAGCTGCGCGCCGGCGTCGATATCCACCCCGGCGTCCCGATACGTAAAGCGTGTTCGAGATTCATCATCAGCCACGCCACGCCTCCTCCGCAAAAGCGGTCATGATAATCTGCGCTTTTAGCAATATAAATGCCGCGCCGCGATCGCATACGGCGTTCGTGCTAACGTAATCGGTGCCAAACGAGCCTCGGCGGAGTGTGACGAATAGATATGTGCAGGTGGATCGAGGCCGGTCCCGCGGCGAGGGCGCTCATACTAAGCTTTGCCCTGGTTTTTCTGTATGCGGGAACAACGCGTACGGCGATTGGGCAGGGTCTGCTCGCGGCGCGCGTACCAGTGGCCGATCAAAGTGCTGATGCCCGTGAAGATGCGCTTCAAACCGCAATCACGCAGGTTTTGATGCGATTGAGTGGACGTGCGGATATCGCCCGCGCGGCCGCGGTGAGCGAGTTGATTGCGAATCCCCAGCAACATTTACAACAATTCTACTACGAGGGCGGTGAAGGCGGTGGACTCGAGCTGGTTGCACGTTTCGACGCGCAGAATCTGCGTCGCGCCTTAACCCAGCGGCAAATCCCCATTTGGCAGACGGATCGGCCACCGGTGCTGGTCTGGTTTGCATTCGACTCCGGAAAGGAACGCGCGCTGATCAACGCGGCGGGAGCGTACCGTCAGCCCCTCGAGGCGCTGCGTCTGGCCGTTATGCAGCTTGGCATACCCGTCATCTTTCCAATGTTGGATCTCGAAGACCGCCAGGGCGTGCAATACAGCGATGTCGCCGGGGGATTCAGCGAGCCCGTGCTGAAGGCTTCACGCCGCTATGCGACCGATTGGGTATTGATGTTGCGGGTCGCACCGAATGACACCGGTTGGCATGCGCGCTGGTTGCTGCACCACGAAGGCGCCCATACTCGCTGGCAAAGCGGGGGCGCCGGCCTTGAGGAGGCGTTGAAGCAAGGGGCGCAGACACTGGCAGCCGGTCTGCGCCCAAGCTTTGCAGCCGTACCGGATCTGGACGCCTCCACCCAGATGCGTATCCGGATTGGCGGGATCGACTCGCTGGAGCGGTTCGCTGCGCTCGAGCAGTTGTTATCGAAGCTGCCCGGAGTGGCTGCCGCCCGCTTGCTCCGTACCGGCCCGGATTGGGTAGGAATGCAGCTCTCGTTGAATGGTGCCCGCAATCGTCTCGAGCAGGCATTGCGTCGCCATCCACGGTTGGAGCCGGTCGCGACACGGGCCGTAACCGGCTCCGATGAGTACGGCGCAGACGGCGCGGCGCCGGCTGACAGTGAGCCGACCTATCGATTGAGCAGGTGAATCGCGGCTGACAGCCTCGCTCTGGCAGGCTAGGAGAAATGCGATGACGGGCCTCATGGGAGCGCGATGAGGTGAGTCGAGGCGAGGCGAGAGAAGACGCGCCAGTCGGGTGGGCTCCAATGATCGAACCATGGTTGCGATGACGGGAACAGGAAGCAGCGGGCAGGGCTGTGGCCAGCAATTGGCCCTGGATTTCAAATGGGATGAACGTTCCGATTTCACGGGGTTCGTCGCCGGCCCAAACGCCGAGGCGCTAGCGGCGATGCAACGCAGCGCCACGGGCGGTCATCGGCGCCTGATTTATCTCTACGGCGAATCTGGCGTGGGTAAGTCGCACTTGTTGCAGGCGGCTTGCAGCGAAGCCGCCGCTCAAGGTTTGTCCGTGGCTTATCTTCCTCTTGCTCAGATGATGAGCCTTTCCCCTCAGCTCTTGCAGGGATTGGAGGGTGTCGATGTGGCGGCACTCGACGATTTGGACCGCTTGGCGGAGGCGATCGAGTGGCAGCACGCGGTCTTTCATCTGTTCAATCGGCTCCAAGAGGCGGGCCGCGAGCTGCTCATGGCGGCACCGCGTCGGCCGGCCGGATTGGGCCTCACCTTGCCCGATCTTATCTCGCGCCTGCAATCGGGCTTGATTCTTCGCCTTGAGAAGCTCGGGGACGAAGGCAATGTGCTGGCCCTGTGCTGGCGTGCGCAAAGCCGTGGGCTGGAGCTGCCTAAGGAGGCGGCGCACTACTTGCTCAATCATTGCCGTCGCGACACGGGTCATTTACTGCGCTTGCTCGACGAACTCGATTCGGCATCGCTGCGCGCACAGCGCCGCCTCACAGTGCCGTTTCTCAAGAAAGTGCTGGCTGCCAGAGCCGGTAGCGATTAGTGCCAGGCAATGACGCAGGCGGCTGCGCGAGGCAGCCGCTGATTGCGCTGAATGATTCTAGTCAACGAGCAAAGGGGGCGCCGCCGCGTGGCGTGGTCCTTACAGGACTTCGAGAACGGCTTCCGGTGGGCGGCCAATTGCCACTTTCCCATTGCTCACCACGATTGGGCGCTCGATCAATCGGGGGTATTGAATCATCGCTCGGATGAGCTCTTCGCGTGTCAACGAGTCACGATTCAGGTCTTTGTCGCGGTATTCGGGCTCATTGCGGCGCATCAACTCGCGTGGGGAGAAGCCCAGGCCGGCGAGTATTTCCTCGAGTTCCGCCTCGGTGGGCGGGGTTTTCAGGTATTCGATGATTTCAGGCTCGATGCCACGTGCCCGAAGCAACTCGAGTGTGGCACGAGATTTCGAGCAGTTGGGATTGTGATAAATGCGCGCGACCATAAGTACCTCCGAGAACCCGGCGAATCTGATACGTGCCGGACCGAGATGATACCGCTTTCGCGAAGCGAACGCCTATTTGCCGGTCCGGGTTCGGGCGGAGACCCCGAACGCTTTCGCTACCGGCAGGACTCGGGGGAGCAAAGAGGGACGCAGCGCTGTCACAAAGAGTGCAGCTTGGACTAGAATGGCGGCGGAATGGCGTTTTGCCGTGGAATGCCGGGTAAACGATCAACTCAGAGAGTGCGGTTGCGGTGCATGAGTAAGGAAAGGGGGGCGGTGCGGGGCGTCCTGCTTGCTGCAACGGCGGCCGCGGTCCTTTGGGCGGCTGGCTGTGCCACGCCGGCGAAGGAGTCTGAGGAGGCACCGGTGCAGGAAATGAGCGACGCGCGCCAAGCCATTGAGGCGGCTCGCGCGGCGGGAAGTCCGCACTATTCGTCCGAGCGGTTCCGGCAAGCGCAGAGCCTGATGGAGCAGGCCATGCTGAGCTTGTATCGGGGTGAGTATCAAAAGGCGCGCCGCGCCGCCCTTGCGGCCCGGGCGCAGGCAATCGCCGCACGCAAAGCGGCGTTGGCGGTGCAACAACCGCCCTAGCGGCACGAGGCGGAGCGAATCGCCCTCTCGTGGGGCACGATATTGGTTGCAATATAACTAAGAAACTCCGATAGTCTTCGCGCAATTCATATGGGATCATCGCGTGTCGGCCATGAGTACACGGTGTATCCGCTGTTACGTCTCCGGAAAGGTACAGGGTGTTTTCTATCGGGCCAGCGCTCGTGAGCAGGCGCTTGAGCTGGGTCTGCGCGGCTATGCCCGGAATCTTCCGGACGGGCGGGTGGAAGTATTAGCGTGTGGTGAGCCGGCAGCAATTGATGTGTTGATTGCGTGGCTTCGGCAGGGGCCGCCACAGTCCCTGGTTACGGGTTTGGAGGTCGAAACCGCAGCGGAGCCGCCTGGGCAGGGATTTGCCATTGATTGAAGCTTGACTAGGAATAAATTGTACTCAAAATCGGCCTAGTGCATTTACTTAACCCAAAAAATATGTTATCATCGAGGATGGCGTTACGCGGCGAGCATGATTTAGTGCCCGACGGCCGGCCAGCGTGTTCGGGATGGGGGTGCTATTTTTCGTCGGTAATTTTGGTCCTCCAGAGGTTTTACGAGGGAACCATGAGAGCGAAGCTTTTGATCTTTCTTGGCTTGATGATCGCAGCGGCCACTGCGGTACAAGCCGCAGGTAATCCGGCGAAGGGTCGGCAGAAAGCACAGACTTGTTTGGGCTGCCATGCTGTACCGGGCTATCGTTACCCGGGCCCACCGACTTACCACGTGCCACGCGTGGGCGGGCAGCATGCTGCGTACATTGTCTCTGCGCTTCAGGAATACAAGAACGAAGACCGCGAGAATCCGACGATGCGTGCCCAAGCGAAAAAGTTGAGCACGCAGGATATGGAGGACATCGCGGCCTATATGTCTCAGGCCGGGACGTCGAGCCGATAACGATTTGGGGAGTAGTAAGACTATGAAGCGTGGACTTGTTTATTCGCTCGGCCTCCTCTTTTGCGTGCTCTTCTCTGCCCAGGCTTTCGCCATTGAATATGGTGATGCCGACGCAGGTGGCCAGAAATACCAACAGAAAGGGTGCACCAATTGCCATGGCAAGGGTGGGCGCAGCAATGCTCCAACCTTTCCCATCCTGGCTGGCCAGTACTCGGACTACTTGGTCCATGCCCTCAAGGGGTACAAGGAGGGCAAGCGCAAGAATCCCGTGATGTCGGGAATGGCGGGTGGTCTCTCGGAAGCCGATATGTACGACATTGCAGCGTATCTCTCCAAACAGCGGAGCTCGCTTAGCGTTTTGGGTGAGTGAGATAGAGATCATCTGTTGCGCAAGCGCAGCAAATCTCGCATAGAGACCGAGAAAAAAGATTTGCTGCAAATCAAAAAAAGGGGCGCTCTCTCGGGGGCGCCCCTTTTTTTATCCGCGCTCATCTAAAGGGGAAAAGACCGAAAGCAATATGATTGTTTCTCGTCTGGCCTTCCGCTGTCGTCCAAATTAATTTGGCCGCGGAGTGGCTGCGTACCGTGTGCAACCGATGCTGAGCGCGACAAATTTTATAGTGTCGCTTGACGCAAAACTCAGTGCTCATGGCCATGTCCATGATCATGGCTGTGACCATGGTCGTGGTCGTGGTCGTGGTCGTGGTCGTGGTCGTGGTCGTGGTCGTGGCTGTGATCATGGTCGTGCGTGGCGGCCTCGGGCGGGCTATAACGCGTCCGTTTCGCTCTGCGCGGGGGTGCCACGTAGCCGCGCTCTAACTCGTTTTCCGTGGCGTCGCGGACTTTGTTCACGGTGCCCGTAAATTCCAGCGTTTGGCCAGCCAACGGGTGGTTGGTGTCCAGCGTGATGGTCTGCTCCTCCTCGTCAACCTCGATGATGGTGACCGTCTCGAGACGCTTTTTGTCCTCGCTTTGCGCCTGAAATTGCATCCCGGCCTCGATTTGTTCAATGCCCTTGAAAATCTCGGCCGTCACCTTCTGTTGCAGGTTTTCATCGCGCTCGCCGTAGCCCTCCTCCGGCGGGACGGTTATGTCGAATTGGTCGCCGTCAGTCTTGCCCTCCAGTGCTTTCTCCAAGCCGGGGATGATATTGCCCGCGCCATGGAGGTATTCCATGGGTTTGTCCTCCGGAGTGATGTAGCGGATCACCCCGTTTGTGCGCAGCGTATAATTGATTGTCACGACCTTGCCTTTGGCAATTCGCATATCTAACCTCAGATTGGCTTTATATAGCGATGACCGCAGAGTATACCCTTCACCCTCAATGATCCCAAGCACGCACCGGGCAAGGCCTTGCGGGCTGTCCGCGCGGTTGCGGCGAGGACATGAGCCGGCTGATGCGCGCCATTGTCCGCTTAGCGCGCCCGGTCACGCACGCATCGAGGTGTGATCCAGCGAATGACGGTAAAGGCGCAATCCGGGCCGCTGCGCTCCGGCTTTGTCTAGCTGCGGCCTCGTCGCGGCTGCGGGTGTGGATTTATTTCGAGATGTTCAGGCGGTACCGTTCGGCAAGCTCGGCGATCCGGCTGCGTGCTTCTGGAGAGATGTCTTGAAACTCAAACCCGGAATTGTGAAAAATCGCGTTGCGATCTTTACGTGTCCAAACGCAGCGCGCATCAACGTCTATATGGCGACTGCCGTTAATCTCGTCGGCGAGCTCGATGCGCAGGGGGAAGAATTCCTCTCCCACCGGGTCGACCGTCTCCAACATGCCGCCGTCGACTGTCACGTCAGTCAAGTACCCGATCAGCTCTTCTGTTTCACGGTGATGTACCGGCAGAAACTTATCGACGACATCACGCGGTCTTCTACGTGCATCCTTCATGGCGCCTCCGGCCATACAAAAATAAGTTTAACTAAACTATGATTTGCCGGGTGTGCTTTGTCTATATAGCCGCTATGCCGATTTCTGACTCCTGAAACTGAACTGTCATCTATCGGCGCGCAAGACAAGTCATTCGTAGGATAGTTGAGAATACCACAGGCTGGGCCTTGTGGCCTGATTCCGATCGGGGCAGGCTCATCCCGGGAAAGGCTCTGGCCGGAGCGATCAGCGTAAGCGGTGTGGAGACATACGACCTTCTAGTCGTCGGTGGTGGTATCAACGGGGCCGGTATCGCTCGTGACGCCGCAGGGCGCGGTTTGCGCGTATTGCTCTGCGAGCAGGGCGATCTGGCGGGCTATACCTCATCGGCGAGCACCAAGCTTATTCACGGGGGGCTGCGCTACCTTCAGTACTACGAATTCAATCTGGTAACGAAGGCGCTGCGGGAGCGCGAGGTACTGCTGCGGATCGCTCCACACATTATCTCGCCGCTGCAGTTCGTCATGCCGCACAACGCCTCGCAACGCCCCAGCTGGATGATCCGCGCCGGCCTGCTGCTCTATGACCGTCTCGGCGAGCGCAAGCTGCTTCCGCCCTCCGCGGCAATCAAGCTGCGTTGGCACGCCGCCGGACGCGTGCTGGACCCGAGCTTGGTCAAGGGGTTCAGCTACTGGGACTGTCGCGTGCAGGACGCGCGCCTGGTGCTCCTTAATGCTATGGACGCCGCGCAGCGCGGCGCGACGGTGCTGCTGCGGACGCGCTGCGTTGAGGCGCATGCGCGAAGTCGCGAATGGTATGCCCTGTTGTGCGGCAACGGGTGGGAGCGCCAGGTGCGTGCGCGCGCTTTGGTCAACGCCACGGGACCCTGGGTCACCTCGTTCCTGGACGAGGCAGCTCACGTTCGAGGCCACCATTCGGTGCGCCTCGTCCAGGGCAGCCACATCGTCGTGCCGAAGTGTTTCGAGCACGATTATGCCTACATTTTTCAGAACGACGACGGACGAATCGTTTTTGCGATTCCCTTCGAGCAGGACTTCACACTGATCGGCACCACCGAAACGCCGTACCAGGGTGACCCGGCCGCGGCCCACCCTACCGAGGCTGAGATCGACTACCTTTGCCGGGCCGTGAGCCGCTATTTTCGAGAGCCGGTGCGGGCTTCGGAGGTCGTTTGGGCTTATAGCGGCGTGCGGTCTCTGTACGACGAGCGTGCCGCGGTCGATGCCTCGGCGGCAAGCCGCGATTATCTCGTTGATTGGCGCACCGAGCCGGCGCCGTTGCTTTCGGTGTTCGGCGGGAAGATCACCACTTACCGCCTCTTGGCAAGGGAAGCCCTGCTCAAGCTGAGCTCGGTGCTCTATTGTGATACCGCCGACTGGACAGGGCGGACGCCATTGCCGGGTGGCGACATTGCGGATGCCGACTTCGACGGATTCTATCGCGGGCTCGTCGCGCGCCATCGTTGGCTACCGCAAGCGCTGGCTCAGCGCCTGGCGCGCAGCTACGGCACCCGAGTGCACCAGATTTTAGGTGGTGCACGCGGGCTCGACGGACTCGGCGAGCATTTCGGAGCCGGATTGTATGAATCGGAGTTGCGTTATCTGATCGATGCGGAGTGGGCCGTTACCGCCGCGGACGTGCTTTGGCGGCGCAGCAAGCTCGGGTTGCATCTGAGTAAAGCGCAGGCCGAGCGGGTTGCCCTATGGCTTGCCGCCCGCCAAACCGAGCACGAGGCCGCCGCAAACGCCAACCCGGCCGTCGCTGCGCGCAACCGCATCGAAGAGATGTGAATCAATCGCCTGCAAACCCAGTGGCGTGTTTCTAACGCGGGGCATAGAGGCGCGGTTTGCGGGCTCGCATGAGGACTGACGAGCGTTACGTATCATCCCGCTTCGCCGGGTTTGCGCCCGGCAAGGTACGCTCGAGCGCCATTGGCAAGGCTATGCTCCGGATGGCGGAAGCAGTTCGTGGTGTGATCCATGACCAAGCCGGCCGCCTGCATATAGGCGTAGCAAATGGTGCTGCCTGCAAACTGAAAGCCCCGGGCTTTCAGATCCTTCGACAGCGCGTCGGATCGAGCCGTGCTGGTTGGCACCTCGAGGTGATAACGCCAGTGATTGATGATCGGGCAGCCATCCACGAAGCGCCACAGGTAGGCATCGAAGCTGCCGAACGACTCCTGAACGCGTAGGAATGCGCGAGCGTTCGGGCGCAGCGCCTCGATTTTGCGCTTGTTACGGATAAGCCCCGGGTTGTGGAAAAGCGCCTGAATTTCTGCGTCGCTGAATTCAGCCACGCGTGCCGGCTCGAAACCCTGCAGCGCAGCGCGGTAGTTCTCCCGCTTTTGCAGCACGGTCAGCCAGCTAAGGCCCGCCTGCATTCCTTCCAGTATCAGTAGCTCGAACAGCGCCCGCTCGTCGTGCAGGGGAATCCCCCATTCATTATCGTGGTAATCGCGGTATAAGGGGTCGTTGCCACACCAGGCACAGCGTTGGCTCATGGCTCGGGCTCCTGCAATTGCATCAGCGAGCGTCATCCGCCACGGCCCGCTTTCGTGAGTCGCCGGGCAAGCCGGCGAGAGGGCGCCTCGGATTTACAATTTGTCTGCCGCTCCATAAGACCATCGCGACGGGTCGCATGGCAATGTCGGTTGAGCTTCCGGGTCAGCATAACGGATGGCTTGCCGTTCACCACGCTGGAAGAACCAACGCATTGCCTTGGTTCGAGTCGCAAAGGGTGTTGCCCTCGCCCCGGTGGGCCGTTCATCCGAATTGGTCCCGGTAGGACCGGTGATCGCTCGCGCGGGAGCGGTAACGTTCTCGCCTTTCAGCGAACGCCACGGAAACGCCCCCCGGGGTTCCTCCACAACCTGACATCTTCTCAATAATGTTCAGGGCCGCGCGCAACTTTGCCATACTAACCGAATGCTCGTTCGCGGCTGGGGCACCAGGGTGGTCGCAGACGGGGATTGCCCGCCCGGCATGGGAACTGACAGGGCGGTGGAACCTGCATGGTTTTCTGACGATGCGGTCGGCGGGGTCCGGCGGAGCCGGCCTCTTACAAGTCCGAGAAATGGAGATCGATAGCGACATGCGAGTCATTCGTTGTTTGGGGTTCTGGGTTACGCTCGCGCTAAGTGCTTCGCTCACGTTAACCGGCTGTGGGGGCTCGGGGGCGACGCCGGCCGAGCAAATCGCCACGGCCAAGCAGTATCTGGATCAGGGTAAGCTTCGCGCGGCTTTTATCGAGCTCTCGAACGCCTTGCAAAGAGAGCCGAACACGGTCGAGGCGCGATCGTTGCTCGCCCGGGTGGCGGTGAGGCTGGGCGATGGCGCGAAGGCCGAGAAGGAGATCACAAGGGCTGAGGCGCTCGGGCTCCCTGCGGCGCAAGTGCAGCCGACCCTGATCCAGGCGATATATCTTCGGGGGGAAGCCGACCGTGTGATTACAGAGTCCGCCGAGCTCGCCGCCGGTCTGTCGAAAGCCGACCAGGCAGCGATTCTCGGCTTGCGAGGCCAGGCGTTTTTGCGGAAACGCCGGTTCGAGCAAGCTGAGCAAGTGCTGAGTCGAGCGTTGGCGCTCGATGAGAACGCTAGCGAGGCGTTGGTCGGTACCGCCATGCTGCGCGGCAGTCGTGGGGAGTATGCGGAGGCGCGCCGCATTTTGGAGCGGGCGCGGGCGGCGCATCCCGATTCGCCTGAAGCCGCGAGCGTGCTGGGTGATCTGGAATTGACGGGCGGTCATTTGGAGGAGGCCGAGAAAGCCTTCAGCGAGGCCATTGAGCTGCGGCCGTACCTCAGTCTGGATACGGCCAAAAGGGCACTGGTGCGTCTGCGTCGTGGAGAGTATCAAGGGGCCGAGGCTGACCTCGGGGCATTGCGCAAACGCGGGTTTGAAGACCATCCGTACGTTCGTTACGTGGAGGGGATCAATCTCTTCCGTCAAAAAGATTACGAGTCGGCGTTGACCGCCTTCCGAATGAGCAATCAGAACGCGCCGTCGTTCGTGCCGGCCACGGTGTATCTGGCAATCACGCAACTCATGCTCGGCAACGCGGAACAGGCGCTGCAGTCGGCGGAATCGGCGTTCTCGAAGGCCCCGCGCTCGTTGACGGCGGCGCGGCTGCTGGGCTCCATCCATGTCGAGCGCTCGGAGTTCAAGGCCGCCGAAGATATTCTCCAGGCCGCGCTTAAGAACTCACCCGACAACGCGCAAATACTGCACATGCTGGCGACCGTCTCCCTCCTCGGGGGAAACACCCAAAGGGGCGTTGAATATTCGCAGCGACTCCTGGCTGCGAGCCCGGAGTCCCCGCAGGCGAGCAACGTGCTCATGCTGGCGAAGCTGATGGACCATCAGTCGCTTGACGGGGGTTCCAGCGCCGTTGAGTCCGGGATGCCCGCTAAAGCGGACGATTACACGCGGCGTTTTCTCCGGGCGGCGGAGGCAATGCGTAACGGCGACATAAAGCAGGTATTGGAGCGGGCAACGAAGCTTCATAAGCAATACCCCGACAGGGTGGACCCGCTCAAGCTGATGGCAGCCGCCCACCTTGCCTCGGGCCAGTGGGATAAGGCGAAAGCGGAGCTCGAGCGCGTTTTGGAGATCAGGCCGCAGGAGCCCTCGGCGACGAAAAACCTTGCCAAGGTGGCAGCGCATGAGGGTGATCTGAAACGCGCTCGGACACTGCTCGAGCCCTATCTGAAAGCCCGTCCCGCCGACGCCGAGGCGACGCTCCAACTCGCGACCATAGAGGCGCGGCTGGGTCAGCGGGGGCGCGGCATCGAGGTGCTTGAAAGGGCGTTGGATGCCAACCCGAAGGCATTGGCGGTGCGCGCGCGGCTGGCAAAGGAATACCTGGCGGCCGATCGTATCGAGGACGTGCTGAAAGTGAGCCGGGAATTGAGCGCGGATCAGTTCCGGGAGCAGCCGGTTTTACTGGAGGCGCGGGGCAGGGCGCTCATGCTCTCGGGTGATCCGAGCGGCGCGCAACGGGCGT
>NZ_JBXWZQ010000101.1:0-11869 GCF_059432795.1 Nitrococcus sp.
CACACGGACGTAGCAGCTGCGTGGACCCCATGGGCAGGCCGCAAACCGTTCGCACCTGCTGCTCGAAGTGGCTGGTGATACAGGCATCGAAACTGAAATGCCCGGAGTAGTGCGGCCGGGTCGCAAACTCGTTGACCAGCAAGCCCTGATCGGCCGTGGCGAAGAAATCCACACACAACACGCCTAACACATCGAGCGCTTCCAGAACCCCGCGCGTAATCTCCAGCGCCTGAGCCTCGTCACCCGTTGGTAAAGCCGCCCCGGGTTGGTATTTATCCTTTTTGTTTTTGCGTTGTGGGTTCTCGATTACCCCATTGTGCGCAATGGCGCCGTGGTGGCCGCGCGCGCCCACGACGGAGACTTCGTGCTGGAAATCGACGAAACGCTCCAATATCGACTCCACGCCCCCGTTCGCCAACCAAGCCGCCTCCGCATCCCCCGGTCCGTTGATTCGCGCCTGTCCTTTGCCGTCGTAGCCGTACCCCGCCGTCTTGAGCACGGCCGGCGGCGGGATGCGTTCGAGCGCCGCCGTCAATTCCTCGCGCGACTTGACCGGAAGAAAGGGAGCCACGGGAAAGCCGTTAGCGGCGAGAAACCCTTTCTCGCGGCAACGGTTCTGGATGGTATGCAGCACCTCGCGCCGGGGCCGAACCGGAGCGTAATGCGCCACACGCTCAGTGGCCACGGAGGGGACGTTCTCGAACTCGAAGGTAATGACGTCGACTTTGCGTGCGAAAGCCGTCAGGGCCGACAAATCCTCGTAGTCGGCATCGATTTCAAGATCGGCGACCTGCCCGGTCGGGGTTTCCCGATCCGGGGAATAGGCGTGCACTCGATAGCCCATGCGGCGAGCGGCGATCGCGAACATACGCCCGAGCTGCCCACTGCCGAGCACACCGAGCGTGGCACCGGGCAATATCACCTCGCTCAAGGCAATGTATCCTCCATCACCGCGCGCGTCTGGCGCTGGCGATAGGATTCCAACGCCTGCTGCAGCTCGGGTTGGACCTTCGCGAGCAGCGCCACGGCGAACAAGGCGGCATTGCGCGCACCCGCCGGACCGATGGCAAACGTGGCCACCGGTACACCGCCGGGCATCTGCACGATGGACAACAGCGAATCGAGTCCTTGCAAAGCCTGACTCTGGATGGGAACGCCGAGCACGGGAACGGTCGTATAGGCGGCGATCATGCCCGGCAGGTGAGCGGCGCCTCCGGCACCGGCGACGATGACCTCCAGTCCTCGCTTTCGAGCCTGCAGCGCGTACTCGCGCAGCCATTCCGGTGTCCGATGCGCCGAGACAATACGCGACTCATGTGCAACGCCGAATTCAGCAAGCACCTCGGCGCTGCAACGCAGCGTCGACCAGTCGGACTTGCTGCCCATGATCACGCCCACTCTGGGCTTGTCCTCGGCCATCTCATCCCCGCGACTCGATAAGAGGTTGTGATCTTAGCAATGATTCGGCACTCGTGGTCAACGCTCTGCCACGGCGATCGGGCGGGGTCAATCGTGGCGTTCCCTGACATAGCTGCCCGGTGCGTCCTCGATAGGCTTGAGCCCGCCCGCCCCGACACGACGGGCTGCGACCTTGGCACCGCCTTTCTGGTTCAACCAGTCGCGCCAATGCGGCCACCAGGAACCCGCATGCTGCTCGGCGCCGCTGAACCACTCCTCCGGATCCTCCGGGGTCGCGGTATTCGTCCAGTAGCCGTATTTGTTCTTGGCCGGCGGATTGATGACTCCGGCAATATGCCCGGAGCCGCTGAGCACGAACCGCACGCGACCGCCAAGCAAGCGGATGCCGCGATAGGTCGTTTTCCACGGCGCGATATGGTCTTCGCGCGTGGAAAGGAAAAACGCCGGCACCTTAACCTTCGTCAAATCGATCGGCTCGCCGGCAAGCACAAGACCACCGGGTTCGCGCAGCCGATTCTCCAGGTACATATTGCGCAGGTAGAACGTGTGCATGCGCGCCGGCATGTTCGTGGAGTCCTGATTCCAAAAGAGCAGATCGAACGGGAACGGATCCTCGCCACGTAGGTAATTACTCACGAAAAAAGACCAGATGAGATCGTTCGCGCGCAGGCTGCTCATGGTGCTGGCCATCTGCTGGCCGGCGAGATAGCCGCGGCGCTCCATCTGCTGCTCCAGGGATTTCAGCTGATCCTCGTCTATGAAGATCTCCAACTCGCCGGGATTCTCGAAGTCCAGGAGGCTGGCGAAAAATGTCGCGCTGTGCGCGCGCCGGTCGCCTCTTGCCGCCATATACGCCAAGGTGCACGCAAGCAGCGTCCCACCCAGGCAATACCCGACGACGTTGACCTCTTTTACGCCCACGGCCTGCTCGATGGCACCCAGCGCAGCGATCGGCCCCTCCAGCATATAGTCGGCGAAGGATTTACCGGCGAACTCGGCGGTCGGGTTGCGCCAGGAGAGGACGAACACGGTATGACCCTGCTCCACCAGCCACTTGATCATGGAGTTCTTCGGCTGCAGGTCGAGAATGTAATACTTGTTGATCCACGGCGGCACGAACAAGACCGGGCGCTTGTAGACCTGCTCGGTCGCCGGCTCGTATTGGATAAGCTGGGCGAGCTCGGTTTCATGGACGACCTTGCCGGGCGTCAGGGCGAGATCCCGACCGAGCTCGAAGGCCTCCGGGTCGGTCATGCGGATTTTCAAAGCGCCGCCGCCGCGCTCCAGATCTTCCAGCAGGTTATTGAGCCCCTTGAGCAAATTCTGCCCGCGGCTTTCGATGGTCTTGCCCAGTATTTCCGGATTGGTGGCGAGAAAGTTGGAAGGCGATAGCGCATCGATGAACTGCCGCGTGTAGAAATCGATCTTCTTCTCGGTCTTGTCGTCCAGCCCTTCGATATTCTTCACCGTATTGTGAATATAGTCCGCGGTAAGCAAATACGATTGCTTGATGAAATCGAATAATAGGTTCGACTCCCAGGATTCGTGCTTGAAGCGCTTGTCCTTCTCGTGCGGACGGATCATCGGCTCGATATCGAAACCCATCATGCGCAGCGTGGAACGCTGCATGAGCAACGCATAGTCCTGCCAGAACGCGAGCTGGCTCTGCGCCAACTGCATGGGATCGGCCATTAAACGCGCGTACATATCCTGAAAGAGCCTGCTCATACGCACGGTATCGCCCATCGAAAGATGATGGGCGGATTCCTCACGCGCCAGGAAATCCCGCACCAACTGCTGGCTCCTGCCCGCAATCTCGGCAAATGCGCGAGACAGCTCCGCCGGCGTGGTGGCCGCTGCGGTATAATCACTCATGGCTTTGCGCTACCTTCATTGCGACTGATGTTTCAACGAGCTAATCCGGCATGCGTACCATACCGTGCCTTTCCGGTACAGCCAAGTTAATCAGTGACTTGCCAGCATCTGGCGGCATAGCCGGGATTTTGCCAATCGGCGAAGAACATCACAGCGCAGCCCGCCGGCTCGCAACGCGTCTTGGTACAACGCTGCTCGACTGCCCTCCGAGCCAGGGGTTGTACCTCGCTTGCGCTACCCAGGGGCTTTGGCTTCGGCTGCGCACGGCGCGCCGAGAGCTCGCCATTCGCGCGGATCTCGGCGCGGGAGGTCAAGCGCGTCGAGGCGGGCGCGCCAGCCCCCGCGGCGAGGCCATTGCCCGGGCCTGCGGCCTGCTGCGCCATGGTCCGCGTCACGTCGTGGATGCGACCGCCGGACTGGGGCGTGACGCGCACATTCTAGCGCGCGTAGGGGCGCGGGTGACCCTGATCGAGCGCTCTGCGGTGCTCGTCATGTTACTGGAAGATGGGCTTGAGCGAGCGGCCCGCCAAGACCGGAACCTGAGCTGGCTCGAGCGTATGCGCCTCATTGCGGGCGACGCCGCCGCTTGGCTTCGAAGCGCGGCAGCGCAGGAACGACCGGAGGTGGTGTTTCTCGACCCCATGTATCCACCCCGGGCCAAGGCCGCGGCGCCCCGCAAGGAAATGCAGGTGCTGCAGGCACTGCTCGGTGGCGTTGACGATTCCCATCGCTTGCTGCAGGCAGCTCGCGAAACCGCCTCGGACCGGGTAGTGGTCAAGCGTCCCCGCCACGCGCAGACGCTGGCACAACAAGCACCACATTACCAAATTGCCGGGCGCAGCACACGCTTCGACGTCTATTTGCGCGACTGAATCCGGTCGGCCGGCGGCTCGCGGAAGAGCACCTCAGCGGCCACGGGCCGTCGGGATGCCGAACCAGCGTGCGCTCCCATCTCGCGTGTGGGCGTTTCCGGATGGAATCGGAGGCGCTAGAGTGGGGACCCAACCCGCGCGGCCGATTTGAACTCGACCCGCGATCGACGGCGCTTCGAGCGAGAAGGACATGAACGACCCTGCACGACGGCGCGATTCGACGGATACGCTCAGCGCACGGCTAAAGCCCATGCACCTGCGCCAGCGTCTGGGCATCGAATCGGAAGGCGAAGCGCCGGTGTTCGGCCGCGGGCGCACCTATTTTCATCCGGAGAATGCGTTATCCTTGCGGCGGTTACTCCAGCTGGCTTTGCGATTGACCGGTCTCTATCGTCGCGGCCAGCGCAATGCCCGAGATCTTCGTGTCGTCCACCATCGGCTTCCGATCCGGAATCTGCCGCCGGCGCTGGCCGGTTTGCGGTTGCTGCACATCACGGACCTCCACCTCGATGTCCATCCGGACTTCCCCAGAATAGTGGCCGAGCGAGTCAAGGGACTCGATTACGATGTCTGCGTGTTGACGGGTGATTATCGCTATCGTACTTGCGGCCCGCTGGAACCGGCGCTGGACGGTCTTCGTCATCTGCGCCGGTCCCTGCGCCACCCCGTGTATGCCGTGCTGGGGAATCACGACTCCATCCGCATGGTGCCGCAAATGGAGGACATGGGCATTCGCGTATTGGTCAACGAGTCGGACCGCCTCGAGCGTGACGGCCAAAGTCTCTATCTCGTTGGCGTCGACGACCCGCACTTCTTTCGCGCGGACAACCTCGAGAGAGCCTGCAGCGGCGTCCCCGACCAGGCGCCCTCCATTCTCCTGTGCCACTCGCCGGAGCTGTTTCGGCAAGCGGCGCACAGCGGTTTCGACGCCATGCTCTGCGGTCATACCCACGGTGGTCAGATACGTCTGCCGGGGGGAATCCCGGTACTTACCAACGCCGATTGTCCGCGCCGCTTCACCGCCGGTGCCTGGCGCTACCGGACGCTGTACGGCTATACCTCGGTGGGCGCCGGCTCCTCGATCGTGGATGTACGGTTCAACTGTCGACCGGAAGTGGTAGTGCACACATTGCACCCGGATCAGGCGGCTCAATAGGGCTGCTTGCGAACGCCAACGGCATAGAGCAGCGCCGATAGCAACAATGCGAGCAGTAAGAACGCTCCGCTCACGGCAATGACCTCAACCCAATCGAGACCAAACGCCCCATGCAGAACCGAGGCGGGTAGCAATGATTCCGGGATCTGATCGAGACCCGGAACCATGCGGCTCGGCTCGAGGCCGAAACGCCGCTTGAGAAAACTCGAAAGCAGGTCCCCTGCCATTGCCAGCGCGCCGACAGCGAGCCCAACGCGCGCAGCGTAACCCAGTAGCGGCGCCGCCAGAGCCGTTGTGAGCAAGGCGGAGACTATACCGCGCGGGGTTTTCGAACGGCCGAGCAGCGGCCGCCCGTCGAGCCAGCGCCGCCCGCCATCCAATGCTCGGCCAAAACGCTCGCCGAGCAGATTGCACGCCACAATGGGCGCTCCGTTCGCGACCACGAGCAAGATAAGAAGATCGATGACGGAACACCCCACTTGCGCTCAACACCCGCTCGAGAAGTTATGTTCCCCCGGCGCGTTCAGCGCGACCCCGTTCCCTAAAGCCAGCGCACGAGAAAACCGACGCGCCTTCACGACCGTCTTTTTTGTGAACCAGTTGCAAGTTGGTCTCGCGTACCGTATTTGTATCACTTTTCTGAAACGGCACGCGCACACCGGACCATACATGTGCTGACCAAAGCAGGAGAGGTGAATAATGCCTGATTGGGATCACAAAGGCAGCGAAAAACGCCACACCTCTACCGAGCCGCCCCGGCAAAGTATCAATCGGCGCCGCTTTCTCGTCGCCAGCGGCGCGTTGGGGCTTGCCGCGGGCATTGGTCCGTGGATTGTCCCGGCACGCCCTGCCCGTGCCGCGGGCAAGCGCTTGAAGGTGTTGCAATGGAGCCATGTCGTTCCGAGCTATGATGAATGGTTCGACAATTTTGCCCAACGCTGGGGCGAGGAAAACGATGTACGAATCAGCGTTGATCACGTCAGCAGGGCCCAGCTCAGTGCCACCCTGAGCTCGGAGATCTCGGCAGGCTCCGGCCATGATCTCATCGAAATGGGTCCCGCGGCGGCGCAGTTCGAAACCAGCTTGGTCGCTCTGAACGACGTCAACGAGGAAATTCAGCGGGAATTCGGCAAGCCGTACGATCTCGCCAAACGCGTCTCCTACAATCCGGTAACCGGCCGCTACTATGCCGTTTGCCATGGCTGGAGCGCCAATCCCGGAAACTACCGCAAAAGCCTCTGGCAGGCCGCCGCATCGCCCGCCGGTCCGCGCAGCTGGACGGAGCTCGCGCGTGTGGGCGGCGAGATCAAGCGTCGCCAGGGCGTGAAGGTCGGGCTCGGCCTAGCGCAGGAAATCGATTCAAATATGGCCGCGCGCGCCGCGCTTTGGGCGTTCGATACCGCTTTGCAGAACCGATCCGGTCGCGTCGTTTTCGGCAAGGGCAGCCATTACAGCCGCGCTGTCGAGGCGGTCAAGTGTCTGCAAAATCTCTACAATCGCGCGCTCACCGCAGAGGTGTTCGCCTGGAATCCGGCTTCCAACAACCAGGCGCTCCTCGGCGGGCGGGCATCCTTCGTGTTCAACTCGATCTGCGCATACCGCACCGCCCAGCAAATTCGCCCGGATATGGCGAGGGACATATTTTTCACGCCGGCCCTGAAAGGTCCGGGCGGGACACGTTGGATCGATGCCCACATGTTCTACAACTACGTTGTGCCCAAGTTCGCCCGGGACAACGCGCCAACCGCCAAAGCGTTCATCAAGCACTTGGTCGCGAACTACGACATGGCGATCTATTACAGCAAGCTCCATAACTCGCCAAGCTACTTCCGGACCCCCGTGCCACAGGGCGAACGCGGCTATCCGCCGGTGGCCGGCGCGCCGACATTAAACGATCTCAACAACGCTTGGCTGGATAATGACCCATTCAAGTTACCGGGCGAAGTCAGCGGCAAATTGAGCGTGCTCAAGGACGCCGTCGAATGGACCACCAACCTCGGCCATCCCGGCTACGCCAACCCGGCAATCAGCGAAGTATTCAATACCTCCGTGATTTCGAGCATGGTGGCGAACGTCGTACGCGGCGATCTCGCACCGGAGACCGCGGTCAAAGAGGCAGCCGGTCAGACTCGCGCCATCTTCGCGAAGTGGCGCAGGCGCGGGCTCCTATGAGCCTGCGCCGGATCGGCCGGCGTGCCGATGGCGCGCGCTAGAATCGTCCAACGCGAGCCGATGGCAGCACGTCTATTCTAACGGTTGACGGCCGGCGTCTCTCTCGCGCCTGGAGGTCTGTGCATGAGCGCCCGTAAACGCCATCCCGTGGCACCCCGACCCGAGCGCTTCCTCGAGGCACAGGCGCACAATGCCGCGGAGCAGTGCCGCGATTTCGGGATAAGCTACCTGCGCATTCGCAACGATTACCACGGCATACCGCGCGGCGCGGTTCTCGTCGCCGGTCGGGTCATCCCCGACTATCCGCACATCGCGCGCGTCTTCGCGCTAGCCGCCGGCATCCGGCAGAGCTTCAGCGGCACCTTCCAGGTCGAGGAGAAGGTCGACGGCTATAACGTGCGCATCTTTCGCGTGGCGGATCGCTGCGTGGCCGTGACCCGCAGCGGTCGCATCTGCCCCTTCACCACGGACCGCCTGCCGGATCTGCTGGACATGGCGGCACTGGAGTGTCTGCTCACCGAGCAACCCGAGCTCGTTCTCTGCGCGGAAGTAGCGGGCCCCGGCAATCCCTACATGGACGCGGCCTCGCCGCGAGGCGGCGATGACGTGGCGCTGTTCGTCTTCGATATGCTGCGCCAGGACCAGGAGGAATTCGTCCCCCTCGCCGAACGCGATGCGCTCTTGTCACGCTATGGTCTGCCGGTGCCGCGCGGCTTCGGTCGTTTTACGGCGAGCGAGCACGCGGAAGTCGCCGAAATCGTGCGCCGTCTGGATGCCGAGGGGGGAGAAGGGATCGTGCTGAAGTCGACGCTGCGCGATCGGCGGGTGAAATACGTCTGTCCCTCGATCAACGTCGAGGACGCGGCGACGGAGGCGGCCCTGGAACTCGAGCTGCCGGCGGAGTTCTATATCCACCGGGTGGTTCGCATGGTCATGGCGCTGCGGGAGCTCGATCAGCGCGAACGGCTGCGCGCCCTCGGCCCGGCCTTCGGCGAAGCGCTGGTAAGCGGCTTCGACCAAGCCCTGGAGGACATGGAGCGAACCGGAAAATTATCCAAAACCTACCGCATCCGCCTGCGAGAGGAGGCGAGCATCGAGGCATTGCTGACGCATCTCGACCAGAACTCGCGCACCGTCAAGGTTCAAGAGCTCTCGCGCGAGCGTTGCGGCGATCACTGGATACTGAGCTTCCGCAAGACCTTCCGGCGCTCCACGTCCAAGCTCGAAACACTACTCGGCGGGGGGCCCGTTTTCGACTAAATGCTCCAGGATGCCGCGCAGGCGCTCGGGCGGAATCAGGCGCAATCCGCCCTTCTCGGCCCATTGCAACAGCCCCCGGTCGGCGGAGGCAACCGCGCCGTCGAGTTCCACCGCCAACAGAATCACGTCGAGATCCTCGCTGGAATCAAGCAAACCGGTGCGCAAGGCGTCCCGATAGCGGTCCCGCAACCAGCGAATTGTCCTGTCCACGCTGGTCGGCTGCACCTCGCGTACCGCTTTCTCGGCCACCCGCAAGCCCCGGTCGACGCGCTGTCGGATGTCCTCGATGAGCTCATAGAGGAACATGCCGGGCACGGTGATATCGTGGCGACGAGGGGCACGCAGCTTGACCACCAGCTCCAAGTCGGCCGGCCAGCGGTCCGCGTCGGTGAAATGGCGCAGCTCGCCGAGCACGGAAGGGGGCATGTAGAACTCCATGCGCGGACCTACCTGCCGCGCCAGACTGGCGAACTGCGCGAGAGCCGTTGTGGCGTTGTCGCCAAAAACAGCCGCGACGTTCGGGTTCGTAAAAACGCTGGTGTCGAGCACGACGCGCTCGCGTGGGATATCGCTCACCTTCACCCCGCATGGAATTTGTCCGCCTGCAGGAGGGCCTGCGCGTGCGCCTGGAAGGTGACAACAAACGGAGGTCGCCGCCGGCAACCGCAGCCCTGTCACACTTCGCCGCCTTGCCGTGGCAGCAAGCCCATGACAGATACTAGCCAAGTTGCGGTGCGTTTACACGCGGCGCGCCGGGCGGACCGGCGCACGCAAAACCCTTTGCGGTTGGCCTGCGGCGATCGGTCGGCGGAGAGCCCGCGCCCTCGGGAAGAAGACCGCGCCTGCGCGGTGGCATTGGGCGGCTGCGGCTGGTCCCCAGGCGAGCGCCTTTCCATCCTATTGCGTACGCTCGACAAAAAACGCCCCCACCGGTTTCCCGATGGGGGCGGTTTCAAGCCTAACTCGCGTTGTCCTCAAAAGCGACGCGGACCACGGCCCGGCTGCCGCGGCCGTCGTTCCTGCCGTTCCTGCGCCTCGTTGATGCGCAGGGTACGCCCGCCCAGCTCGGTCCCATTGAGAGCCTCGATGGCCGAATCGGCATCGGACGGGGCCATCCGCACGAAGCCGAAACCGCGCGGACGGCCGGTATCGCGGTCGGTGATGAGCCGCACCTCATTCACCTCCCCGTATTGAGCAAACAGGTCGCGCACTTCATCCTCAGAAGCGGTAAAAGGCAGGTTCCCCACATAGATCGATTTCATCATCAAGCCACTCGTCAGTCGACTGCCGTTTTCTACCAATCCGCCGAAGCGGCATGTCATCTCCGAAACCCGGTGGCGGACCCAGGCCACTGGCTTGCGCCCATGGGTCGATTGCTGGGCGACGGATTCCACCGCGGTAGTGTCAAACGGCGCCGCTCGCCGCACGGTGGAATGCGCCGGTCAGGTCACGAACCACTGAGGACATTAGACCAGCCCCGGACCCTTTGCAATGCGGAGACGCACCCGTGAGCCGCCCGAAAACCCGCGCCCGCAAGCCGAAAACGAGCCCTTGGCATCCATGTTTGGAAGGTGGCCGAGTGATGCGTCTCCAGTTGCCTGATGTTCCCATCGCCCAGTAAGCTCCATGATGTATGGGATCTTCCGAGCCATCACAAACGGCGCTCGACGATGCAGTGGCGGCGTTGCCCGAGCCGTTGCGTGAGCCCCTGCGCAGCGCGCTGCACGCGTTCGCCGACCCGGCGCGGCGCCTGGCGTCGGGGGCCGTGCTACGCTCCCTGCCGCCGGTGTGGGCGTGCAGCCATTTCGTCACGCGCGCCTGTGTTCGTGACCCGGAGCTGCTCGGCGAGCTGCTTCACACTGGCGATCTCGAGCAGCCCTACCCCGACGATGGCTATCGGAGCCGGCTATTAGAACGCACGGCCGA
Source organism: Nitrococcus sp. (assembly GCF_059432795.1). Lineage (NCBI taxonomy): Bacteria > Pseudomonadati > Pseudomonadota > Gammaproteobacteria > Chromatiales > Ectothiorhodospiraceae > Nitrococcus > Nitrococcus sp. The sequence goes on from NZ_JBXWZQ010000101.1 coordinate 10,681, forward strand.
GCTCACCGATCCCGAGTCGCTAAAGGTCGCGCTGCGCCGTTTTCGGCGTCGCGAGATGGTACGTATCGCCTGGCGGGATCTTGCCGGCTGGGCCGCGCTCGAGGATACGCTAAAAGAGCTCTCCGCGCTGGCCGAGGCGTGCATCGACGAAGCGCTCGCCTGCCTGGATAAATGGCTGAGCGCGCACTGGGGCATGCCGCGCAACGGCGCCGGCGAACCCCAGCGTCTGGTCGTTCTGGGCATGGGTAAGCTCGGTGGACGGGAACTCAACTTCTCCTCGGACATTGATCTCATCTTCTGTTATCCGGAAGCGGGCAATACCGACGGCGCACGGGCGCTGACCAACGAGGAGTACTTCACCCGACTCGGACGCCAGCTGATCGCCGCGCTCGACGAGCAGACTTCGGAAGGCCAGGTTTTTCGCGTCGACATGCGTCTGCGCCCTTATGGGCAGAGTGGCCCACTCGTCACCAGCTTCAACGGGATGGAGATCTACTACGAGGACCAAGGCCGCGAATGGGAACGCTACGCCATGATCAAGGCGCGGGTGGTCGGCGGCGATTACGCGCGCGGCGCTCAACTCCTCGAGCAACTCAGACCGTTTGTCTACCGACGCTATCTGGATTACGGCGCGCTGGAAGCGTTGCGCAACATGAAGACGCTGCTCGCCCGCCAGATGCAACACAAGGGCCTGGAGCACAACGTCAAGCTCGGGCGCGGCGGAATTCGCGAGATCGAGTTCATCGGTCAGGTTTTCCAGCTCATCCGCGGCGGACAGGAGCCCGCCCTGCGCCAGCGCGGCTTGTTGCCCGTGCTGGATCTGCTTGCCGCGCAGGGCCAGCTACCGGATTTTGTGCGAGACGAGCTCGGCCAAGCGTATCGTTTCCTGCGCCGGGTCGAAAATCGCCTGCAGATGCTCGACGATCGTCAAACGCACGATCTGCCGGACGACTCGCTCGATCGGCTGCGCTTGGCATACGCCATGGGATATGGCGACTACGCCGAGCTGCGCCGGCAGCTTGAAAGTTGGCGGCAAAAGGTGCACGAGCATTTCGATCAAGTGTTCATGTCGCCGCAGGACGGCGCCGGAGCCGATGCGGCGCCGGACGAGCTGGCCGACGTCTGGCAGGGGACGGTGGATGATACGACGGCGGCGGAACGGCTCTCTACGGCCGGCTTCCAGGAGCCG
>NZ_JBXWZQ010000102.1:0-9781 GCF_059432795.1 Nitrococcus sp.
TCGGTGACATTGATTGCCCCGATCGCGATGGAGGAGGGTGTGCGCTTTGCCATCCGCGAAGGCGGTCGTACCGTCGGCGCCGGCGTCGTCTCTAAAATCCTGGAGTAAAAGCCATGGCGACAAGCCATAGGCTTCACTTGCCTTTAATAACAGGTTATAATTTTCTGTTTAGCCACGATATCGATTCTGTGGCTTATTGGGGTGCCCGATGAGATTGCCTGCACCATCTGTTTGCCTCGCAAGATAGCATAGGCCAGTAGCTCAATTGGTAGAGCAGCGGTCTCCAAAACCGCAGGTTGGGGGTTCGAGTCCCTCCTGGCCTGCCATATCCTGATTACCGGCGCCGTGGTTGTAGTGCCGTCCCATGAATGCCAGAGCCGAAAGCGGATCATCAGTCATCGACACCATCAAATTGGTTGTTGCCGTCCTCGTCTTTCTCGTTGGGGTCGGCGGCTTCTACTACTATTCCGATGAGTTGCTGCTCTATCGCGTACTGGGCCTGATTGCGCTGGGTACGGTTGCCGTGGGCATCTGCATGACCACCCGCAGTGGACGCGAGGTCTGGGCTTTTGCGCGGGACTCACGCCAAGAGTTGCGCAAGGTGGTTTGGCCTACCAAGCAGGAGTCTTTGCAGAGCACGGCGATCGTGCTCGTCATGGTCGTGCTGGTGGGCATTTTTCTGTGGTTGCTGGATACCTTCTTCCTCTGGGCGATTCAAATCCTGCTGCGTCCTGGAGGTTAAGGGATATGGCAAAGCGCTGGTACGTCGTTCATGCCTACTCCGGCTTCGAGAACCAGGTGAAGCGATCGCTGGAGGAGCGCATCAAGCGCGAGGGGCTGGAGAGTAGATTCGGTGAGATTCTCGTGCCTACCGAGGAAGTGGTGGAGATGCGCGAGGGTCAGAAACGCCGTAGCGAGCGTAAGTTCTTTCCGGGCTACGTGCTCGTTCAGATGGAAATGACCGAGGAGACATGGCATCTCGTGCGGGATGTTCCCCGGGTCATGGCGTTCATTGGTGGTACGAGTGATCGTCCGGCGCCGATCTCGGATGCGGAGGCGGAGCAGATACTCAATCGTGTCAAGGAAGGCGCGGAGCGGCCACGACCGAAAGTTCTGTTCGAGGTGGGCGAAATCGTTCGGGTTGTGTCCGGTCCGTTCACTGACTTCAACGGCGTGGTCGAAGAGGTCAACTATGAAAAGAACCGGCTACGGGTGGCGGTTTTGATCTTCGGTCGGTCAACGCCTGTTGAGTTGGAATTCAGTCAGGTCGAAAAGGGTTGATGACGAGGCGAGACAGCCGAACCAAACTGGGGCGTGAAACGCCCAAGACATCCGGGCCGGGCTGCCGTTCGCACTGTGGCGCCAGCCTTTGATGTCCGAACCGGGAGGCCGAGATGGCGAGAAAGGTTGATGCGTATATCAAGCTGCAGGTGGCCGCTGGTCAGGCCAACCCAAGCCCCCCGGTGGGGCCTGCATTGGGGCAGCGGGGTGTGAATATCATGGAGTTTTGTAAGCAATTCAATGCGCAAACTCAAGATATGGAGCCCGGTTTGCCTATCCCGGTGGTGATTACGGTTTACAGTGATCGCAGCTTTACTTTTATCACCAAAACGCCGCCGGCCGCGGTGCTGCTGAAAAAAGCCGCCGGTATCAAATCCGGAAGCGGCACGCCGAACACCAAGAAGGTCGGAACCGTCAGCCGTGAGCAGGTTGCAGAGATTGCCAAGACCAAGTGGCCGGATTTAACGGCCTCGAATATGGATGCGGCGCTTCGGTCGATTGCCGGAAGCGCACGGAGTATGGGTATCACGGTCGAGGGCTCTGAGGATGGCTAAGATCAGCAAGCGTCAGCAGACGCTGCGCGAAAAAGCAGACCGCGCTGCGGTATATTCGGCGACGGACGCGCTCTCGTTGCTAAAGGATCTCTCGACGGTCCGATTCACGGAGTCGGTCGATGTCGCGGTCAACTTGGGTGTCGATCCCCGCAAGTCCGATCAGGTCGTGCGCGGTGCCACCGTGCTTCCTCATGGTACCGGCAAAACGGTACGGGTGGCTGTGTTCGCCCAGGGCGCAAACGCGGATGCCGCGAAAGAAGCGGGTGCCGACGTGGTGGGCATGGAGGATCTGGCCGAGCGCATTCAAGGCGGGGAGCTTGATTTCGGCGTGGTTATCGCCTCTCCAGATGCCATGGGCGTCGTAGGGCGGTTGGGCAGGATTCTCGGGCCACGCGGCCTCATGCCCAACCCCAGAGTTGGCACTGTCACCGCCGATGTGGCCGCGGCCGTGCGTAATGCCAAGGCCGGACAAGTACGCTACCGGACGGATCGCGGCGGTCTGATTCACTGCACATTGGGCAAGGTGACCTTCGAGGTGGCTCAACTGCAGCAGAATCTGGAAGCCCTGATCGGCGATCTCATGAAAATAAAGCCAGCCGCGGCGAAAGGCGTTTATCTGAAAAAGGTGACGGTTTCCACCACCATGGGGCTTGGGTTGCAGGTGGACCTCTCATCAGTGCGCGCATGAGGGTCGTTTTTACCTGAATTGTCGAGTTCGCGAGCTGCTGCATGCGAGGCGTTTCTGCAATGGCGGATTATCCAATAGAAGGTCGGCGAATCCGGTTTGCGCACGCCGAGCTGCGCTGGCGATGCGTCGTTGTTGCCCAACTGGAAAAGGTTGTTGCCCAACTGGAAAAGCGTTAGATACGGAAGAAGGGCCTGGGCTCGCCGAGAGGCGGGCTTGGACTAGATTGTGAGCGCGGCGCCATTGAGGTGCGACCTCTTGGCACTGTAGCTGAAGATGACTCAAAAAGGCTGTCGGTTCGACGTGACAGCCGTCATAGACCGCTAGGTGCGTCGCTGACGCTTAAAGCCGTGGTGTTTCACGTAGGCGCCTGCGCAGACGGTGCAACTGGGACAGGATGACGCTTCCTGCATCAGGCCACCGCTGGATATCGGGAGAGATAAGTTGGTAAATGCGTGTATCGTTCACGATCTTGGCGAGTCGATCCGGATCGTTGCCGCACATGCGCGCAAGCCAACGGCGTTTCGGGAGTGATTCGGATGGGATTAAGTCTGGAACAAAAGCAGCGGATGGTGAGTGATCTGGCGGGTGTGGCCTCGGATGCGCAATCCGCGCTCGCCGCGGAATATCGGGGACTCACTGCAGCGGAGATGGACCGCTTGCGCGTCAAGGCACGCGAGGCCGATGTTTATCTGAAGATCATCAAGAACACGCTGGCCAAGCGGGCTGTGGCGGGTACGCACTTTGAGTGCATGACGGAGGGTTTCGAGGGTCCGTTGCTGCTGGCGTTTTCACGCCAGGATCCGACCTCTGCGGCGCGGGTTGTGCAGGATTTTTCCAAGGAGCATGCAAAGCTTGTAGTAAAGATGGTCGCGCTCGGTGGGAGGCTTTACCCGGCCAGTGAAGCGGACCGTCTCGCCAGCCTGCCAACTTATGATGAAGCGATCAGCCGACTCATGGCGACCATGCAGGCGCCGGTGCAAAAGTTGGTCACAACGCTCAACGAAGTGCCTGGCAAGTTGGTCCGGACGCTGGCGGCCGTGCGGGATGCCAAGCAAAACGCATGATTCGAATGATTCCGTCCTAGCTGCACGTGGATGAAGTTCAGAAGATATCGCGTCAACCGAGGAGAATGAATGATGGCCGTTTCCAAAGAAGATATTCTGGAAACTATAGGCAACATGACCGTTATGGAGGTCGTCGATCTCATCGAGGCCATGGAGGAGAAATTCGGCGTAACGGCTGCTGCCGCGGTCGCGGCGGCGCCAGCGGCTGGTGCCGGTGGCGCAGAGGCTGCCGAAGAGCAGACCGAGTTCGATGTCATCTTGAGCAGCTTTGGCGCCAACAAGGTCGCTGTGATCAAGGCGGCCCGCGCTGTCACTGGACTCGGACTCAAAGAGGCCAAGGAACTTGTAGAGAGCGCTCCCGTTCCAATAAAGGAGGGTGCCGCCAAAGAGGAAGCCAACGAGATCAAGGCGAAACTGGAAGAGGCGGGTGCGAGCGTCGAGCTCAAGTAAGGGCCGACACCCATACGCCGAGAACGCGAACGCCGTGGAGCGGGCTGGTGGCTGATGAGCTGCCGGCCTTTTCCCGTTTGTAGTGAATACAGCTTGCAGGATCCATGGCTTTGCCCAGCCCCGGGAGGACTGCCGCTACCTGCTATCCAGTGCTTTGATCGTGCCCAATCGAATTAGACCGATGAGGAACCTCGATGGATTACTCGTTCACCGAAAAGAAGCGTATCCGCAAGGATTTTGGCAAGCAGTCGAAGATCCTGGATGTTCCCTACCTTCTCGCGACCCAGATCGAGTCATATCGTGAGTTCCTGCAGTTGGACAAGCATCCCGAGGACCGGGCGGAAATCGGCCTGCATATGGCTTTCAAATCGGTGTTTCCGATATCCAGCTATTCGGGCAGTGCCGTGCTGGAATATGTGAGCTATCGCATTGGTGAGCCTCCGTTTGACGTCAAGGAGTGCCAGCTGCGCGGCCAGACCTATGCGGCGCCGCTACGCGTGCGGGTGCGATTGATGATTTACGACAAGGATGCGAGCAGCGTCAAGGACATCAAAGAGCAAGAAGTCTACATGGGCGAGCTGCCGCTCATGACGCGCAACGGCACCTTTATCATCAATGGCACGGAGCGGGTCATTGTCTCGCAGTTGCATCGCTCGCCGGGAGTGTTTTTTGACCACGACAAAGGCAAAACCCATTCCTCGAAAAAGTTGCTGTTTTCCGCCCGCGTCATTCCCTACCGAGGTTCGTGGCTGGATTTCGAATTCGATCCCAAGGATGCGATATTCGTGCGGATCGACCGCCGGCGCAAATTGCCGGCAACGATATTGCTTCATGCGCTCGGCTACGACAACGAGCAGATTCTAGAGCGATTCTTCGAAAGGAATACGTTTCATTTAAAGAAGAACAAGGCGGTGCTCGAGCTGAAACCGGAGCGACTCCGGGGGGAGACGGCGTCGTTCGATATCCATATCGGCGATGAGGTCCTAGTCGAAAGCGGCCAGCGGATTACGGCACGCCATATTCGCCAGCTGGAGCGCGGTGGAGTGACTCAGCTCGAGGTTTCGGACGATTATCTCAACGGCAAGATTCTGGCGCAGGATATCGTCGACAAGAGCAGCGGCGAAATACTCGCCACAGCCAATACCGAGCTTACCGGGGAGTTGGTTCAAGCGATACGTGATGCAGGGATCAAGAAGATCGAAACGCTCTACGTCAATGATCTCGACCGTGGCGCCTACATCTCCAATACCCTGCGCGGTGACTCGACGACGAGCCAGCTCGAGGCGCTGGTCGAAATCTACCGTATGATGCGACCGGGGGAGCCTCCGACCCGAGAGGCGGCGGAAAACCTTTTCCAACACCTGTTCTTCAGTGAAGATCGCTACGACCTCTCGCCGGTCGGGCGTATGAAGTTCAATTTGCGGGTCGGGCGCCAGGAGGTCACTGGTTCGAGCACGCTGAGCAATGAAGACATTCTGGATGTCCTGCACGAGCTGATTAACATTCGTAACGGTAAGGGCCAAGTGGATGACATAGACCATCTTGGCAATCGACGAGTGCGCTGCGTGGGGGAGATGGCCGAGAATGTTTTTCGCGTTGGCTTGGTGCGGGTCGAGCGGGCGGTGCGCGAGCGCTTGAGCTTGGCCGAGAGCGAAGGCCTGATTCCTCAGGAACTGATCAATGCCAAGCCGGTGGCAGCGGCGATCAAGGAGTTTTTCGGCTCCAGTCAGCTTTCGCAGTTCATGGATCAAAACAATCCGCTTTCCGAGGTCACCCACAAGCGCCGGGTATCCGCGCTCGGTCCCGGGGGGCTGACCCGGGAGCGGGCGGGGTTTGAGGTGCGCGATGTTCATCCGACGCACTACGGGCGCGTTTGCCCAATAGAAACCCCGGAAGGACCGAATATCGGTTTGATTAATTCATTGGCGGTTTATGCTCGGACGAACCGCTATGGTTTTCTCGAGACACCGTATCGCAAAGTCGTTGATGGCCGGGTAACGAGCGAGGTGGAGTATCTCTCGGCGATTGAAGAGGGTCGCTTCGTAATCGCTCAGGCGAATGCGCGCGTCAGCGACGAGGGCCGGTTGTTGGATGATCTGATCTCCTGCCGTTTCCAGAACGAGTTTGGCATGGCGACCCCGGAGCGGGTTCAGTACATGGACGTGGCACCCAAACAGATCGTTTCTGTGGCCGCTTCGCTGGTTCCGTTCCTGGAGCACGATGATGCCAATCGCGCGTTAATGGGTTCCAACATGCAACGTCAGGCGGTGCCGACCCTGCGCTCGGAGAAACCGCTGGTGGGGACGGGGATGGAGCGTGCGGTGGCGATCGACTCGGGTGTCACCGTGATTGCCGATCGTGGCGGTGTTGTGGAGCAGGTTGACGCCGCGCGCATCGTGGTTCGCGTCAACGATCAGGAGACCGGGCCAAGCGAGCCCGGGGTGGATATCTACAATCTGACCAAATACACGCGCTCCAACCAGAACACCTGCATCAACCAACGCCCGTTGGTGCGTCCCGGCGAGCAGGTGGCGCGGGGTGATGTGTTGGCTGATGGTCCTTCCACCGATATGGGCGAGCTGGCGCTGGGTCAGAACATGCTCGTCGCTTTCATGCCGTGGAATGGCTACAACTTCGAAGACTCCATCTTAATCTCCGAGCGGGTGGTGCAAGAGGACCGCTATACGACGATACATATCGAGGAACTCACCTGCGTCGCCCGGGACACCAAACTGGGACCGGAGGAGGTCACGGCGGATATCCCGAATGTAGGTGAAAGCGCGCTGTCTAAGCTCGATGAGTCCGGCATTGTGTACATCGGTGCCGAGGTGAGGGCGGGCGATATCCTGGTGGGCAAAGTCACGCCAAAGGGCGAGACCCAACTGACGCCCGAAGAGAAACTCTTGCGCGCCATCTTCGGCGAAAAGGCGTCCGACGTGAAGGATACGTCGTTGCGCGTGCCGACCGGTATGGATGGCACCGTCATCGACGTTCAGGTCTTTACCCGCGATGGAGTGAAGAAGGACCAGCGGGCATTATCCATCGAGGCCGGGCAATTGGCCGATGTTCGCAAGGATCTCACGGATCAATATAGGATTTTTGAAGACGACGCATTTGCTCGTCTGGAGCGCTTGCTGGAGGGTAAAGTGGCTGCTGGCGGCCCTGACGGTCTGCGCAGCGGCGTTGAGGTAAGTAAGGATTATCTCTCAGGCGTTCAGCGGGAGCGCTGGTTCGAAATCCGCATGCGCGACGAGGAGGTCAACCAGCAGCTCGAAGCAGTGCAGGCGCAGCTCAAAGCGCAGCGCGAGCTCTTCGATAGCCGGTACGATGAAAAAAAGGCCAAGATCACGGCGGGCGATGATCTGGCGCCGGGCGTGCTGAAGATGGTCAAGGTTTATTTGGCCGTCAAACGTCGGGTGCAACCCGGCGACAAAATGGCCGGCCGTCACGGCAACAAAGGCGTAATCTCCACCATCGTTCCCGTTGAGGACATGCCGTATCTCGAAGACGGCACGCCGGTGGACATCGTGCTCAATCCGCTGGGGGTGCCGTCCCGGATGAATGTCGGGCAAGTGCTCGAAACCCATCTAGGCTGGGCATCCAAGGCCTTGGGCCGCAAGGTTGCCGATATGTTGGAGGCTCGCGCCGAATCGAGCGAGCTGCAGGGTTTTCTCGATGAAATCTACAACGCCAGCGGCCGTAAGGAAGATCTGAGCGCGTTTTCCCCCGAAGAGTTGAACGAGCTTGCCGAGAACTTACGCAGCGGGGTGCCCATGGCCACCCCGGTTTTTGATGGGGCCCACGAGAACGAGATCAAGGCCATGCTGCGCTTAGCCGGGCTACCGGAGTCAGGCAAGGCCGTCTTGTACGATGGTCGTACCGGGGAGGCGTTCGATCGTCCCGTCACCATCGGTTACATGTATATGTTGAAACTCAACCACTTGGTGGATGACAAAGTTCACGCTCGATCGACGGGCCCATACAGTCTGGTCACTCAGCAGCCACTAGGCGGTAAGGCGCAGTTTGGCGGTCAACGCTTCGGTGAAATGGAAGTATGGGCGCTCGAGGCCTACGGCGCGGCTTATACGTTGCAGGAAATGTTGACCGTGAAGTCGGACGACGTCTCGGGTCGTACCAAGATGTATAAGAACATCGTTGACGGTGACCATCGGATGGAGGCCGGCATGCCGGAGTCTTTCAACGTATTGGTCAAGGAGATACGTTCGCTCGGCATCGATATCGAGCTGGAGCAGGACTGAGCGTGACTCAGCCACCTGGTGACCAAGCGCAATACACTTGGACTGCCCTGCTTCGTGACTCGGCAGGGCGGCTATTTCTGAATGCCTGCAAGGGTGAGTGTCCGGGTGCGCTCGCGGCCGTCGCGGCTGCAGCTCCTCGGGCGCTTGCCAACCCCCTTACGAACTCAAGGCTGGACGGGCAGCGGTTATGAGAGATTTGCTCAATCTGTTCAAGCAGCCTGGTGCGCAGCTTGACGATTTTGACGCTATTCGAATCAGTTTGGCTTCGCCTGACATGATTCGATCCTGGTCCTATGGCGAGGTAAGAAAGCCAGAAACCATCAACTATCGCACCTTCAAGCCGGAACGGGATGGTCTTTTCTGCGCCAAGATATTCGGGCCAGTAAAAGATTATGAATGCCTTTGCGGCAAGTATAAGCGACTCAAGCATCGGGGCGTGGTATGTGAGAAATGCGGCGTCGAGGTGACGCTTGCCAAAGTGCGCCGTGAGCGCATGGGTCATATTGAGCTGGCCAGTCCAGTCGCGCACATTTGGTTTCTCAAGTCGCTGCCGTCGCGCATCGGCTTGTTGCTGGATATGACCTTGCGCGACATCGAGCGTGTCCTTTATTTCGAGGCCTTCGTCGTCATCGATCCGGGTATGACTCCGCTCGAGCGCGGCCAGTTGTTGACCGACGAGGACTATCTCGATGCGGTCGAGCAATACGGCGATGAGTTCGACGCGCGAATGGGCGCCGAGGCCGTCCTCGAACTGCTGAACAGCGGCAATATGGAGGATGAAGCCGCTCGCCTGCGCGAGGAGATCGATGGAACGAACTCCGAGTCCAAGATCAAGCGCTTGTCCAAGCGGTTGAAGTTGGTTGAGTCGTTTCTCGACTCCGGCAATCGGCCTGAGTGGATGATTCTCACCGTATTGCCGGTTTTACCTCCGGATTTGCGTCCCTTGGTACCGCTGGACGGAGGCCGGTTCGCCACCTCCGATCTCAATGACCTCTACCGCCGGGTGATCAACCGCAACAATCGGCTGAAGCGGCTTCTGGAGCTCTCCGCGCCGGATATCATCGTGCGCAACGAAAAGCGCATGCTGCAGGAGGCGGTGGACGCTCTGCTCGATAACGGTCGCCGGGGCCGTGCCATTACCGGGACCAACAAGCGCCCATTGAAATCACTGGCCGATATGATCAAAGGCAAGCAAGGGCGCTTCCGCCAGAACTTGCTCGGCAAACGCGTGGATTACTCCGGACGTTCGGTGATCGTTGTCGGTCCGACGCTTAAGCTGCACCAATGCGGTTTGCCCAAGCGCATGGCATTGGAGCTATTCAAGCCTTTCATATTTAGTAAGCTGCAGCGTCAAGACTTGGCGACGACCATCAAGGCAGCCAAGAAGATGGTGGAACGCGAGGCTCCCGAGGTGTGGGACATACTCGAGGAAGTCATCCGTGAGCACCCGGTGCTGCTCAACCGTGCCCCGACGTTGCACCGGCT
>NZ_JBXWZQ010000103.1:0-47358 GCF_059432795.1 Nitrococcus sp.
CTCAACTCCGTTATCGGCTACGAAAAAGGCGCCGAGATCGCCAAGCGCGCCTATGCTGAGGGACGGCCCGTCCTCGCCGTGGCAAAGGAGATGACGGACCTCTCCGAGGCCGAGCTCCAGCGCCTGCTCGACCCCAACGAGCTTACCGGCGGCAGGCTTCGCCGGTGACTCGCCGGCGGTGGCAACGACGCGCTATAGGCGGTCGTAACGGGCGAACATCTGGCCCGCGCCGGCCGGTGTGGCGGCATCGTAATACAACCATCGCAACCGGTAGTCCACCGGGGTATCGAGCAGCGCCCCCTGCATGATGGTAGCGAACCCCTGGCCGCCGAGCAGGCGGTGGACGGTCGTGAGAAACAGCGTGTCCAGGCAGCCCGCGCTCACCAGCGTGTGCAGGACCTGCGGCCCGGCGACACAATAGGCGCGGCGGTCGCCGAGCGCGGCAAGGCGTGCCACGACGTCCTTGCCGTCTATGCGCCCATTGCCGGGGAAGCGCTCCACGCTCACCCCCGTTGCCGCCAGCTCGTCGAGCCGCGCGGTCGGTGGCGTATCGGCGGTGAAAATTCTGATGGTGCGGCCCTGTTGCAACAGCATCTGCGGCAAGGGGAAATCGAGATCTTCGCTGAGGACAACCACGTCCGGCTGCGCCGCCAGTCCCTTGCGCCGGCGCCAGTGGCGGATATCACTGAAGGCGCGTTCCGATCCCACCGGCAGAGTATCCTGGGCCTGACCGGCTGCCAGATCTCGCAGGTAACGCCCGGAACTGATGAGCACGTCGGCATGGCCGGCCAATTCCTGGAACAGCCGCCAGTCCCGTGGATTCGCGGTGGTGGAAGGCACGGACTGGTGACCGTGCGGCGGCTGCGCGATGGCGATCCGCCCGTCGAGGCTCACCACGAAGTTACCGTAAATGAACAGCCGGTCGGAGCGCCCACCGGAGACGAGGCGATGCTCGAGGTAGAGCCCTTCCAGCGCAACCGCCTCGAGGGGTTGTGGATAAAGGCGCAGCAAAGACGGGGTCATGAACCGAAAAGCTTCGATGCCGTATCGGCGAAGCTTGGTAATCTAGCAGATAAAGATACTCGTTGGATGGGGTATTGTTTGTATTGGGGGCTTATTATTTGAACTAATTTGAGGCATGCCAGGATCTCGGCTGCCATTATTTTGTATGCATAGCGCGCTTTCGGGGGTGGTGCTGGGATGATCAGGGTTGTGTTGGTCGACGATCACCAACTGGTTCGAACCGGAATTCGCCGGGTCCTCTGCGATGCCGAGGGCGTCGAGGTGGTGGGTGAGGCCGACTCGGGGGAGCAGGCGCTGGATGTGACACGGCAACTGCGTCCGGACGTGGTGTTGATGGATGTCCACATGCCCGGCATCGGTGGGCTCGAGGCGACGCGGAAGTTGTTGCGCGTCAACCCGAACCTCAAGATTCTGGCGCTGACGGTATTTGGTAACGAGCCTTATCCCAGCCGCTTGCTGGAGGCGGGTGCGCTGGGGTACCTGACGAAGGACTGCAGCGCCCAGGATATGTTGAGCGCTATCCGGATGGTCGCTCGTGGCGAGCGTTATATCTGCACCCAGATCGCTCGGCAAATGGCGCTCTCCAACCTGAAGGGCCAGTCCAAGAACCCCTTCGCCAAGCTCTCCCAGCGGGAGATACAAGTGATGATGAGGATCACGGAGGGGCATCGACTGCACGAAATTTCGGAGTCCCTTTGTCTGAGCCCGAAGACGGTTAGCACCTATCGCTACCGGCTTTATGAAAAGCTGGGGGTTTCCAACGACGTCGAGCTCACTCGGCTGGCGATTCGTTTCGGGATGATCGAGAAGACTTAGCGGAATGCCGGCTCGGCCCGGGCCTGCCCTGTGATTGCAGCGGAGTCAGTGATGATTCAGGCGCAACCGTTCGATGCCGATTGCACCGCCTGTCCCCGGCTGGCGGATTTCCTGAGCGAGACCCGCGCGCTGTACCCCGCCTACCACGCGCGGCCGGTGCCGGCGTTTGGCCCGATCGATGCGCGTTTAGTAGTCGTCGGCCTCGCTCCCGGCATGCACGGGGCGAACGCGACGGGCCGACCGTTTACGGGCGATTACGCCGGTGTGCTCCTCTACCGTATGCTTTATGAAACCGGTTTCTCCAACCGGCCTGACTCAGAGCGGTGCCATGACGGTCTGGCGCTGCACGACTGTCGCATAACTAATGCCGTACGCTGCCTGCCGCCCGCGAATAAGCCCACGGCAGGGGAAATCCGCAACTGCGCGGGCTTTCTCAGGCATGATCTGGCGCTCATGCCCGCCGGCGGGGTCGTGCTCGCATTGGGGCGGATCGCGCATGAAGCGGTCGTGCGATGCGAGGGTTACCGCCAGCGCGATTATCCTTTCGCGCACGGGGCAGAGCATTCCCTGTCGCGCCGGCGCACGTTGCTCGATTCGTATCATTGCAGCCGATACAACACGCAGACCGGGCGATTGACCGAGGAGATGTTCCGTGGCGTATTACGCCGCGCCAGAGAGGCGCTTTCGGCAACGAATACCTAGCCGACGCTCTCGCCGCCCCATCCGCCACGCAAGGCGCGATGCGCGGCGCTTGGCACGCTCTGTATCCGTCCCGTGCTCGCCGGCTGTGGCCGCCCCGGCCCCGGCCCCGGCGCGCGGCGAGCCCCGGGTTGCGACCCATTAGCGGCTGCGATGGTGGATGGATAACGACGACCGCTTGAACCCCAAAGCCCTGCTCGCGACGCTGCCGGAGAGCCCCGGCGTCTATCGGATGATCGACGGCGCAGGCACGGTGCTTTACGTGGGCAAGGCTCACAACCTCAAGCACCGCGTAAGCAGCTATTTCATGCGCACGGGCCACAACGCCAAAACGAAGGCGTTGATGGCGCAGGTGCAGGACGTAAAAATCACGCTCACCCACACCGAGGCGGAGGCGCTGCTGCTCGAGAACAACCTCATCAAAGAGTTGCGGCCGCGCTACAATGTGTTATTAAGGGACGATAAAAGTTATCCCTATATCTATCTCTCCAAGCAGCAGCATTTTCCCCGGCTTGCTTTCCATCGCGGGCCGCACAAGCAAGCGGGCCGCTACTTCGGGCCTTTCCCCAGCGCCGGAGCCGTTCGCGAGACGCTCAACCATCTCAAGAAAGTCTTTCCCCTGCGCCAGTGTCGAGACAGCTTTTTCAACAACCGCTCCCGGCCCTGCCTGCAGTATCAGATCAAGCGTTGCACGGCGCCTTGCGTAGGTTACATTTCAACTCAGGCCTACGCGGCGGATGTGCGCCACGTGGAAATGTTCCTCTCGGGGCGCAGCAACCAGGTGATCGACGAGTTGGTGCAGCGCATGGAAGATGCGTCCGAGGCGCTCGACTACGAGCAGGCCGCCCGGTTGCGCGACCGGATCTCGGCGCTGCGGCGCATCCAGGAGCGCCAGTATGTGGCCGGTGCCCGGGGTGATGTTGACGTTATTGCCTGTGTGGCCGCCGCCGGATTGATCTGCGTACAGGTCTTCATGATCCGCAACGGCCGCAATCTGGGTAATCAAACCTTCTTCCCGCGCATCCCCGAAGGAACGAGCGAGCCGGAAGCATTGGGCGCGTTCATCGCACGTCATTACCTGGGGCGGGACATACCCATGGAGTTGCTGGTCAGTCACGATTTCGAGGACCGCACTCTATTGGAGGAGGCGCTGGCGCGCGATGGCAGGCACCGCGTGCGAATCCAGTGGCGCCTGCGCGGCGAGCGGCGCCGCTGGCTGGCGATGGCGGCGAGCAACGCCCGCCACGCGCTTGCGGCCCAGATCGCGACCCGGGCCGGCATGGAGCGGCGGTTCGAGGAGCTGCAAACGGCCTTGAATCTCGAAGGTATGCCCGAGCGTATCGAGTGTTTCGATATCAGCCATACGCAGGGGGAGGCCCCCGTGGCCTCCTGCGTGGTGTTCAACCGAGCCGGTCCGCTGAAGTCGGATTACCGGCGCTTCAATGTGGCCGGGATTGAGCACGGCGATGATTACGCCGCCATGCGCCAAGCGCTGGAACGGCGCTATACGCGGCTCAAGCGCGGCGAGGCGCCCATCCCCGACGTTCTGCTGATTGACGGCGGGCGCGGGCAGCTCAAGCAGGCTCAGATCGTGCTCCAGGAATTACAGATCGAAGACGTGCAGCTCATCGGGATTGCCAAGGGACCACGGCGTCGGGCCGGCGAGGAAACCCTGTTCATTTCCGGTCGTGCGCACGCGCTGCAGCTGGCACCGGATTCCCCGGCGCTGCATCTTTTGCAGCAAGTTCGCGACGAAGCACATCGGTTTGCGGTTACCGGCCACCGGGCGCGCCGCAGCCGCAAGCGCACGACTTCCACGCTGGAAGAGATTCCGGGCCTGGGTCCCAAACGCCGACAGCTTCTGCTCAAGCAGCTTGGTGGTCTGCGCGGTGTACGCCGGGCCGGAATTGACGATCTGGCTCGGGTCACGGGAATCAGCCGGGCCTTGGCCGAGCGGATTTACCAGAGCCTGCATGACTGAGCCCGCATGCATCCGTAGCGGTGAACCGGTGCGTAGCGTGTTACAGTTTGCAGTGGCAGGCAAGACGGAGTTGACCGTCGCGCGAGGGGCCCGATGAGCTGGAATCTGCCTAACCTACTCACTTGGCTGCGCATCATCCTGATCCCCGTGCTCGGGTTGATATTCCTGTTGCCCTATCCTTGGTCGAACGCCACGGCGGCCGCACTGTTTGCCTTCGCGGGTCTCACCGACTGGCTCGATGGTTTTCTCGCCCGCCGTTGGGGGCAAACGTCGCTCTTCGGCGCTTTTCTCGATCCGGTAGCCGATAAGCTGCTCATCGCCGTGGCATTGATCGCCATTCTCGTCGCCACGCCGTCCGCCGCCGTGGGGGTGCCGGTTGCAATCATCGTCGGGCGCGAGATCGCTGTCTCGGCGCTGCGCGAGTGGATGGCGGAACTGGGCAAGCGGGCGAGCGTCGCCGTGGGTCGGGTCGGGAAGATCAAGACCGCCGCGCAAATGGTTTCAATCGTGCTGTTATTGTATGCGCACGACATCTACGGCATTCCCGTCTGGCTGATCGGCTTCTGGCTGCTCTACATTGCGGCCGCGCTGACGATTTATTCGATGGCGCTTTATCTGGCTGCAGCCTGGCGTGTGGTGGGGCACGTTGAAGGGAATGCGGTGCCGAATTACATACTTGACAGCAAGGTCGAGCTCACTAGAATGAAGGCGGATACAAAGCGGGAATAGCTCAGTTGGTAGAGCACAACCTTGCCAAGGTTGGGGTCGCGAGTTCGAGTCTCGTTTCCCGCTCCAAAGTTCAAAACCCCGGCGTCGCCGGGGTTTTTTCTGGGGTAACGGGTTCTCGCGCCTGGCCTCGACCGTTCCAACATCTTTTTTGATCGATTCGTCGGCTAGGTGGCAGAGTGGTTATGCAGCGGCCTGCAAAGCCGTGGACGTCGGTTCGATTCCGGCCCTAGCCTCCATAACGCCACCCCACCCGGTTTCACCTCGCATCTAAGCCCGCGTTTGTGGTGGGTTTTTTTAATCGCCAGTCCATTGTCGTGTCATGCGTACCCGTGGGAAATACCCCTTCGGGACAAGCTTTGGTACCCGAAGCAACGGTTGCCTGCCACCTCCGCATGGTATCCCGCTCAGAGTGACGCAATGGCGCGATACGATCGCAGAAAAAAGGCCGGACCCTTCCATGGCCCGGCCTAGGGGATGGTGGAGAGGAGATAACATCCAAGAATCAATCCACACTTGAAAAGCTAGCGCAGTTCCTGCGGTGGACCACTGTAGGAAGTTGCAGTCTCAGGCGTGCGGGTGCGGAGAAATTTTCCTACGCCGAGCCAGCGGAGCGTTGTCCCAGCGAAAAGAAGGTCGGGGCGAAATACCCGCGAACTTGGCTCGTGCCGTATTTCTTCGCCAATTGCGGCAGTCGAGGGAGGTGGTCCGCTATCCGAGCTGGCAATCAGAGCGATGCCCATCCCAACGACGGCGAAGTTATCCGCTGACGGGCTGCTCGGATTATGGGACGCGCGGGGTAGGGTCACGCGAAGCCTAGAAAAGCCTCGGTGCCAGTACCCCGACAACAACACGCCCGTCAGCCCTCTGTAGCGACAATGCCTTTCCGCAAGTCACCCGCCCCTATCCGTTTCTTCCCTTGTCTTTAGGGGGATAGTCAGCCTTGTGCCGATCGTGATCGCGTCCGGATCCTCTATCTGCTTTTGATTGGCCCGGTAGATCCGGCGCCATTGACTGGGATCGCCATAAACACGCTCGGCAATGTCGAACAGGGTATCGCCGCGCTGAACAGTGACTATCCTTTGTGTCATGGCTATTGTTTCTGGCGCTTTCCCTTTCTCTGGTGATGCGGGGGAAACCTTTCCCGCTTCGTCTTTTTTATGAATGCGTTTCCCAGACAAGCGCTCGGAGCGATCATTATTCGCTCTCGGCGGTTGACCCCTCGGTCGTGCTGCGCTGCCTAGATCCTCCGTGTCCGGATTGTTGGGTTGCGACGCTTGATTGTCTTCTCTTTTGCCAAGCGAGTTCTCTTCGTCGGGTTCTGTTTTAAGCGAATGATATAGTACTGGGGACGCGGCGAGGATCACGACCAGTAAAGCTGCTCCAACGACAGTGCGTTTCTTGGCGTAGCGATGAACGAAAGATGCGAGGCTATTTTTTATCTTCTTTCCGATTATTTTTGGATCGTAAAAGCTCGCCAGAATTGCTATCAGAAGCAATAATATCGTCACCGAAACGGAAACGAGTGCGGGAATATGGATCCAGTCCGCTAAAATCAATTTAACACCGGCAAACGCCAGGACACCCGCCAGACCATAATGGAGGTACTTCAGATCAAGAATAACCTGTATTAATGCTAAATAAAGCGCCCGCAGGCCCAAAATAGCAAATACATTGGAGCTATAGATAATGAAAGGGTCGCGGCTCACGGAAAAAGCGGCAGGGACCGAATCGATGGCGAACATGATGTCGGTGATTTCCAGGCCGAGGACCGCAATGAGTAGAGGCGTTGCGACGCGTTGTTGATTTTCTCTTACAACAAACCGCTGGCCATAAATTTTTTGAGTGACCGGGAGATGCTTGGAAAGCCAGCTGACAGCCTTATTTTCTTTCTCTTCCGCTGGATTTTTGCGAAATGCATGGTAGGCGGCTAATATGAGTATCGCTCCAAATACTTTCGCGATCCAGTCATAGCGTGCGAGTGCGGCTGCACCGAGAAAGACAAAGATAGCACGAAAAACGATCGCGCCGATAATTCCCCATAAAAGCACATCATGCTGGTATCTTTCCGGAATTTCAAACTTTGAAAAATAATTAAAAACACGAAAAGATTGTCCAGGCTCAGGCTTTTTTCTATAAGATACGCGGACAGATATTCTTTTGCCGAGTCAGCACCAAGGTAGAACGAAACAAAAATATTAAAGGCAAGCCCGATGGCAATCCAGGCCACGCTCCACAAATACGCGCTCTTCGCTGAGCGCCGCCGCCCTCCGCGATGGAGGAATAAGTCGAGGCTGAAAAATAACAGGAACAGGACCGCGAACGTTATCCAGGCCCACGTTGTTATATCGTCCGTCCCTGTAGCCATTGGCTGTGTTTGGCTCGTGCAGCACCTCAGGTGGACTCGTTAGACCGTTTCTCAAAAGGTGCAGTTCCCCTTGAGCCTCCCTCGTACTAGCAGCGCCTGCAGTGAGTGAAAATTCCACCGTCCCCAATTCGCCAGCATGTCCGGAAGGGGGCTGCCAGGCCTATCCGGACGGGGACCAAGAAGGAATTGAGCCGTCGATGAGCGTATAGGGTTGTCTTGCAAGGCTTCGTGAGGTGTTGACCAACTAAGTCTCCCCATAGTCGCCGGCCTCCCCAGAACCTGTCATATGCAGCGTTATTCCTGAAGCCAAGAAAGATGCTCAGCGCCACACCGATGAGTGTGAAAGGCGTCGTGGTGAGTGTGTGTTCTCGAATATCATAAACTAGTTGGAGGTACGTCATGACGCAGGCAACGGCGGTAACCGTGATAATTCGCGGCCACGTTTCCGCCAAGCTGCTGCCTTTGAGTTGGAACAGTAACCGCAGCGAGCTGAATTCATTCTTGACGATCATGCAATGGGCCACTCTTTATTACGACGTGTTGCTGGGATCGATTAGAAGGTTTCATGGGATCGCTATTATGAGTCTTTCGTCGCGGACAACACCCTGAGCAGCCACGGAACAGTATGGACGCCTTGCAAGCCGTCTTTCGTCTTGCGGACAGTCGATGACAAGGGCGAGCGTTATTTTTTCAATGCGTGCGGGTCGCGCTCAAGCGGCCGCCATGTCACGAGAAGAATTCGAGGTCAAGATGCGCATCCTGTACGTCCAGCGGCCCCTGCGACGCATTAACAAACGAGCGTGGCAGACGTCGCGCCGATAATGAAAACGTGCCTCGCCACCAGGATATAAATGTCGCTGCCGGTGTCTCAGTACTTGAATGTCGTTGAGCGGCATTGAGGCATAAGCGTGTTTACTCACCGTATTTCGGGCGAGCTTGTCGTTCCGAACGGCGGTATTGAGCCTGCCGGTTATTTGAGGCCTCCGGCGATTACGGTGAACGCGCTATTGCAACGCATTTTTGCTTAAGAACAGGAGTAAGTGATGAAGGCAAAATGGACGACACCGTTGATGATTGGGACATTCTCGGCAGCGCTTGCCATTGCCAGCGGCGTGAGCGCGACGGAAGTCGGTGGCGGCATGCAGGGCCACGAGCGTTCCGGTGCCGCTTCTTCGATGGATCAGAAACATGATGCGATGAGCTTCTCGAGGCTCGATCAGAACCAGGACGGCATGGTAAGCGAGCAGGAAGCGGCCTCCAACACGCGCTTGAGCGAACGGTTCCAGCGTCTGGACAGCGACAACAATGGCAGTCTGGACAAGGGCGAGTTCGCGCAGTTCGAGGTGCAGCCCACGCAGTCCGAGCAGGAGATGGAGCGGGCGCCCTCGCAGGAAAAGGGCAAGGTTCCGGATCAGTGGTAACTTCGCCACTCGCGACGGAGGCGCCCGTGAGGCGCCTCTTTTTTTTATACGCGAGTTTTCTCGGCGTACATGGAATTGCTTGTTTCTAAGGGTGGGCGCCAAGCGGACCGACGTCATTTTACGCCGTGGAGGGGTCTGCCCCGCGAGGCGGCGCAATATATGGGGAGGTGTTTACCGAGTGTTGGCGATAGCCTCGCTGAGCTCCTTTTTACTCATCTGGCTACGTCCGGCAATGCCAAGCGCTTTTGCCTCGGCGTAAAGATCGGCTTTCGATCGACGGGGTGCGTGACTCGTTGCCTCGCTCGGCGGGGCACGACGCGTTGCCTGCCTAGCCGGTTTCTGCTGCAGGCTTTGCTTGAGCACCGCCATCAAATCCTGTTCCGGTTCAGTGGAGTCATCATCCGGCTCGTCTCCCGGCGGCGGCTCGATTACGTCTTGGCCCGCCGCGAGCTTCTCGTTTACTCGCTCGCGTATTCGTTGACTCTGACGGTCGGAGAGCTCATCTCGGTCGAATGTATCGCTGCTGAGCTGCTGCACGGCCTTGCGGAAGCTACGCAGCCGATCGCGGGCAGGCGTCTTGGGCTCGGGCAATCCCACATCGGCGGGTGAGCGCAGCTCTTCGTAAAAGCGCATCGTTTCAGCGCGCAGAATGCGGTTTTCGGCAATGATCGCCACCCAGTATTCCTTGCCGCGCATGACGAAGGTCGCAATGCCCGCCCGGCCGGCCGCCTCCATGCTCTGCGCGAGCAAGCGGTAAGTCTTGACTGCACCTTTGCCGGGGGCGAGAAAATAGGCGCGCTCGAAGTAGATGGGGTCGATCTCGGCGAGCGCAACAAACCGCCGAAGATCGATTTCCTGGGATTTTTCCGGTGCCAGTGCGGCAAGCTCTTCGTCCGCTACGGCAACGAATCGGTTCGCCTCCGTCTCGTAGCCGCGCACGATTTCCTCGCTGGAGACCACGCGTGCCTCCTGCGGGCAGAAGTAGTGCCGGTTCAACGGTGTGCCGGTCTGATCCACCAAGCGCAGATTCACCGCTTTCGAGCGATAGGCAAGGAAAAGCCGCACCGGCAAATTGACGAGGCCGAACGCGATCGTGCCCGACCAGAACGGGCGCGGTTGATTTCCTTGGGCTTCCTTTTTCTCAGGCATGTTCATGCTCCCGCTTGAGACTCGCCTCCAGCGCGCGGGTGAGATCTTGCTCCGCAGGCGGGCGGCGCACCGAGCGGCGCTGCATCCTCTGCCCGCGTTTCTTGGCTTCGATAAGCTCGAGCACGCGCTCGCGGTATTCGTCCTGATACGCTTGCGGCTCGAAGGAGGCCTCGAGCATGCCGATGAGCTGGCGCGCCATGGAGAGTTCTCTCGCGTCGAGCTTTGCCCCTCGCGGTGGCTCGAGTGTGTCGATAGCCACCACCTCTTCTGCATAACGCAGCATCACCAGCATCAGATAGCCTCGGTGTGCCCGAAGCGCCCCCAGATATTCTTTCTTGCGCATCACCCAGCGTACCAGCGCCTCTTTGCCCTCGGCCTTGAGCGCCGCGGCCAAGGCGAAGTAAGGCTCGTCCTCGCCATCCGGGCCAAGGTAGTAGGGTCTTGCATACCAGCGGTGATCGATGGCCTTGAACGGCAAGAAGCGAAGCACGTTGATGTCGCGGGAGGGCTTGGGCTCCAGAGCCGAAAGCTCCTCCGGGTGGAGCATAATCCAATGGCCTTCCTCGCCCTGGTAGCCGCGATAGGTTTGCTGATACGCCACCACCTCATCGGTGTGGGGGTTCACCAGGATTTGCCTGAGCGGGGCATAATCGTCGACGTGCAAGAGCCGGAAATGGACGCTGCGATCCTCCACGGCGGCGTAGAGCTTGACCGGGACACGCTCCTCGGTGAAGCGGATGATGCCTTTCCACATGGCACGCGCTGCCATCATTCACCCCCCGCGTGGCACGACGGGCAGCGCAGACCGCCGCTCATTCGGACCTCCACCACGCAGAGCGGGCAGACCGGCCGGTCGCAATCCGCGCAGTAAACACCGGCCTCGCCGTGGAAGGCGGCCAAGCAGAACTCGCATGTCTGGGGGCCTGGAGTCAGCCACCACGGGATTTCCGAATGCGGGGGCTCGCTACGACTCACTTTCGCTGACCTCCGGATGCGGCTTAATCCAGGCCCACGGCCCGACGCATTTGACGGGACAGAGGACGGCGGAGCGCCTCGAAGTCCCCCCATGGGTCTTTGCGCAGCGCCGCGAGTCGACGGGGCAGATTGTCGATGGTGTAACGGTCGGGTCTCAGCACGCTGCTCAGCTCATGCCAGCCGATGGGTACAGCAACCGGTGCTCCGGCACGCGCGCGAGTGGAGTAGGAGGCAATGGCCGTCGCACCGCGGCTGTTACGCAGGTAGTCGATGAAAATCCGCCCGCGGCGTTTCTCCCTGGATGGGTTGACGGTCAGCCGTCGGGGGTCGTCGTGGGCATGCCGTTGCGCCACGGCGCGTGCGAAGGCCTTGACTTCTCCCCAACCGGCCCGGGGCGAAAAGGGTACGGCCAGATGCAGGCCTTTACCGCCGGTGGTGCGAACGAAGCTCGCAAGACCGAGCGCTCCCAGCCGGTCCCGCAACTCGGTGGCGACCCGGCGGATTTCCGGCCAGCCCACGTCAGGCGCCGGATCGAGGTCGAAGACGATGACATCCGGGCGATCAATGTCGTCGACCCGAGCGCCCCAGGGATGGAGCTCCAGCACCCCGACCTGCACGAGTGCCACGAGATCGGCAACCGAGCGCACATACAAATACGTCGCCGCACCTTGCTTCTCCTCAATCGAAAGCTTCGGAATATCGGCCGCGATCGCCTGGCCCGGATGCTTTTGAAAGAAGCATTGCTTGCCTCGGCCCTGCGGACAGCGCAGCAGCGACAGTGGCCGATTAGCGAGGTAAGGCAGTATCCAATCCTGAATCCCCTCGTAATAACGGGCGAGGGCGAGCTTGGTGGCGCCCTGCTCGGGATACAGGACGCGCTGCGGATGGCTGAGCCGTATACCGGCCACTTCCGCGCTGCCCGCGGGCGAGCGCGTGTGCGAGGTGGATTTGCGAGGCGTCGGAGCGCGTGTGGTTGGTTCCTCGTCGCGGTCGTTCTGGTCGAGCCTGATCTCGCTAGGGTCCCGGTCTTCGCGGACACCCCGGTAGGAGGGTTGCCGCAGTCGGCCGTCCCGCGTGCGCTCACTGTACTCGATGTCCACCACGAGCCGCGGTTGCACCCAATGGACACTGCGAGCGCTTGGCAGCGCACCGTGGAACGGGCTGTTCGGGCGCTCGAGCGAGCGTAGAACACGGTGCAGTGCGGCAAGCTCACGTGTGCTGAAGCCGGTGCCCGCGCGGCCGGTGTAGACGAGCCTGCCCCCGTTTTGATACGCGCCGAGCAGTAACGAGCCGAAGTGGCTGCGTTGGCCGCTGGGCTCCGTGTAGCCGCCGACCACGAATTCCGCCTGGCGCCGCGTACATTTCACCTTCAACCACTGCTTCGTGCGACCGCTTTCATAATGGCTGCTGCCGCGCTTGGAAATGACGCCCTCCAGGCCAAGCCGGCAGGCGCGGTCGTAAAACGTCGGGCCTTGGGCCTCGATATGATCCGTATAACGCACGCGATGACCGTTGCCGAAGCCTGCCGCGGCCAACAATCGCGCGAGCGTGCGTTTGCGCTCCAGCAGCGCAACCTGCCGTAAGTCAAAAGTATCGAGGTGGAGCAGATCGAATACTTGATAGACGAGCCGATCGGTGTGCCCGGAGGTCAATGCCTCTTGCAGTCGACGAAAGCTGCTGCGCCCGTCACGTGCGAGCGCCACCACTTCACCATCGAGAACGGCCTGGGTATCCGGTAGGCGTTGCCGTAAGGATGCCGCGAGTGCGGGGAAACGTTCGGTCCAGTTCTTGCCATTGCGGCTGCTCAGGCGGACAGCCCCTTTGTCGAGCTGCGCCATTAGGCGATAGCCATCGAATTTGATCTCGTGGATCCAACCGCTGCCCTTGGGGGCGCTCCGCGTCAGCGTGGCGAGCTGGGGGCGAAGCGCCTGGGGCAGTAAATCCGCCACGGCACCGTTGAGGCGGCTCGGATCCGGCAGCTCGGGAGACGCGGGAGAACGTTCTGCTGGGCGCCCGGCGTCGGACCGAGCTGCGTGTGCGATCTGCTCCATGGTGCGATCCGTGACGACGCTTCGATCATTGAGTTTCGGTGAGGAAGGCTTGGTTGCCGAATCGGCATTCGCCCGATTGATCAGGAGCCAATTCACCTGCCGCTCTGAGATCTCGCCCCTCATACGCACAAGGGTCCAGGTGCCTTGCAGCTTGCGTCCCTCGAGTATGAAATCGAGGCGTCCATCGCGCACGCCATCCCTTTGAGCACTCCAACGGCCCTGATCCCATAACATGACCGTGCCGCCGCCATATTCCCGCTTGGGGATCACGCCCTCGAAGTCCCCGTACTCCAGGGGATGGTCCTCGACTTCCACGGCCAGGCGCTTCTCGCCGGGCGCGAGGGCCGGTCCCTTGGGTAACGCCCAGCTTTTCAGTACGCCGTGTTGCTCGAGACGAAGATCAAAATGCAGGCGCCAAGCGGCGTGCTTGTGCAGCACGAAGCGTCCGCCGAGTGTCGCGTCCGTCTCCTTCGGCGGTTCCCCGGCCGGCTCCGGGGTACGTCGAAAATGGCGTTTTTCGCGGTACTGCTTGAGCCTGTCCATTGCCGTCCTCTGCAGCGCTCGTGGATGATGGAGCCGGATACCTCGCATAGAGTGGAGCGCTTCGCTCGTATCCGACCGCGGCCCCGGTCGCTATGCAGTGCCTCGATTCGATCGTCTCAGCTCGCCGGGTCGGCAGATCGCCTGTTGGCCATGCCCACGGCTTTGCCGGCGTTACTACTTACTTAGTGTTCTGGGGCCGCCCGGAGTTCGGAGCCGACGAGGGTCGTTGAAATATCGGATCGAGACCGCGTATCCACGGTGCGAACGGCGGTCGAGGGCGGCACAGCAGGGTAGGCAGACGGTGCTGTTGTCGTGTTGTCGTGATGTACGGAGCTATGGCCGGGAGTCGCATCGCTCGCGCCGCGATGACGCAGGCGCCGGCGGATTCCGAGGGTAGAACGCTAGGAGCTCCGGACGTGTTATCATCCCGTTACGCACATATTGCGGACTTCGTTCATAGAGCCGGATACGTCCGGGTCCCGGCGTGAGGGCGGGCCTCAACGCCGGGTAGACGCGTCCCGCCTCAATGGGACAGCTGCGGGCATAGCGGCAGGCGGGTGTGCTGCTGCGCTAGCGCTAAGCCCCCGAATAGCACGGCGGTGTAGACAAGAGCTCCGGCGAGCGTGTAGTGGAAAAACGGTAGCCCTGCGAGATAGCAGGCGAGCAGTCCGCTTGCGTTATGGGGATAAAGCCCGCTGGTCAGCCAGGCGCCGAAGTTTGTCACCAGGAAGAATAAAATGGCCGCCATTACCGCGCCGCCCGCGATCCGAGAGATCGTTAACCGTTGGCGCAACCAGCCCGACCCCAATGCGGCGATCAGTGCCACGCTTGCATAAACGAAGGCCATTCCGCCGTAGACGAGCCCATAGTCATAGATGACAAACCCCAGAACGAGATCGCTCAGCGCTAAGGCGAGCAAGGGCAGCAAAAGCGCTACGCGCCGGTCGGCCAGGTAAGCCCCACCGAAGAGCGCCACGGCCTCGATCGGAGTGAAATTCGGCGGGTGGGGCAATAAGCGTGCCGCCATCGCGGCGATCATTATGCCGGCCAGCAGCAGGGTCGTTCGGCGAAACATCGCGAGATACCTCGATTGTTGTCGTCGCTGAGGGTTTTCCTTCACTTCCAATGACTTGGCTGCAGGATTTTTTCAGCGTCCTGATTTGGCGGAAAGATCTCAGGGTGCAGCATTCCCGCTAGAATTTCCAGGCTGTCTATCAGACGCGGTCCCGGCCGGTTGAAGTAGGCGTTGCCATCGACGAGGTAGACCTGATCGTTGCGTACCGCATCGAGCGCTCGAACCGCCTGCACGTTGGCCATGCGGGTCCAATCCTTCGCGGCGCGCTCGGCCGTCTGCCCGCAGCAGGCGATGACCAGCACGCCGGGCCGCGCCGCTTGCAGCGCGTCCCAGGTCAGGCGCATCGACGGTTGACCGACTTCTCCCAGGACGCTTTCGCCGCCGGCAATGCTGATCAGCTCCGGCGTCCAATGCCCGGCGCAGTATAGCGGATCCAGCCACTCCAGCAATGCGACCCGCGGGCGGCGCTCGGCGAGCGCAACGCCTTGCACGACCTTGGCGATCCGTTGCTGTAGCTCGACGATCAGGCGGCCGCCCTGCCGGACGACCCCCAGCGCCGCGGCGACCTGCTCGATCGTGTCGAGCACCCCGGCGAGTGTGGAGGCCTCCAAGTTCACGATGCGTGGCGGCTCGGCGAGCGCGGCCGCAATCTCGGCGACGGTCTCGGGCCCAGGAGCGCAGACCCGGCAGAGGCTTTGGGTCAAGATGACTTCCGGGCGCAAGGACGTCAGCCGTTGGCGGTCGAGGTGGAACAGCGGTTCACCGCGAGCCAAGCGCTCGCTTACCCACTGGTCTATCGCGGCGCTCTCGAGCGGCGTTTGTGCGATCTCACAGCTCGTTACCTGCGGTTTCGTCACAACGTCCGGCGGGAAATCGCAATCGTGCGACACCGCCACCAAGTCGTCCTGCCGATCGAGGGCATAGACGATCTCCGTGGCTGAGGGCAGAAGGGAGACGACCCGCACGTCATTCTCCGACAGCGCTCTCGGACGCCGCGTCCGAGCGCATCCGTTCATGCGGCAACAGATCGATGAAATGGCGACCGTCCCGGCTTACGCGATGGCCCTGAGTGATTTTCAGCGGCCAACGAAACAGTGGGCCGGCGTAGACGAAAGAGTGGTATTCGCCATATTCCCCGCAGGCATCGACCGTTGTCGGCAGATCGTCGAGCAGACTGGGCCCGAGATCTCGTCCAGCGAACTCAGGCCCCAATTTGGCCGCGTCCACGCAGCACAGGTACGCTTTGTATCCCAATGCCGCGAATTCGTGAACGAGCTCGCTGGGCTCACGTCCCCAGAGCGGGAACAGGCCCCGCAAGCCGACTTTTGCCAGATTCTGTTCCCGGTAAGCGCGCAGATCCGCCAGAAAGATATCGCCGTGTGCCACCCACTGAATCCCTCGGGCCGCGAAACGCGTCAACACCCGCTCCATGCACGATTCGTATTGCGCGTTGGTGCAAGGTGACGCAGGTAGATAAACCTTCTCCAAAGGTAGCCCGAGCGCGGCGGTTTGCTC
The DNA here is from genome assembly GCF_059432795.1 of Nitrococcus sp. Classification (NCBI taxonomy): domain Bacteria; kingdom Pseudomonadati; phylum Pseudomonadota; class Gammaproteobacteria; order Chromatiales; family Ectothiorhodospiraceae; genus Nitrococcus; species Nitrococcus sp. Next base: position 16,343 of record NZ_JBXWZQ010000103.1, read on the forward strand.
CTCGAGCAAGCTCTCCCGTACGCCATGATGGCTGATCCGGCGGTAATCATGAGCTAGCGTCGTCAGCAGGCCAACGACATCGTAGCGGGGGTCGGCTTGCAGCGCATGCAGTGCCAACATACTGTCTTTGCCGCCGCTCCAGGCGAGAAGCACTTTTTCCGGTTCGCTTCGCTGCATTGGAGGCGCTCGCGCAAGCCCTTAGTCGAAGGACACTGTGACACAATTGGATATCTGGGGTAAGGCCGCATCCCTTTTCGTCAGGGAGGCACCTCTGAGCGATCCGGCGCGGCGTCAACCACTGGGGTGCATTTCAGCTCCCGCAACCCCTCCCCAGAGTCAAGGGTCCGAAGCATCACTCGGGCTAATGGGCGCTGAGCGTCGGCTTGCCTGTCAGAGCGCCTTGCGTAACGTGAGATTGATTCGGCAACGGCCGGTCAGTGAGTGTTGCCCGTCAGCGAGCGGCGCGATGCCATGGTAGGCAAGGCGGGCCGAGCCGCCCCAGACGGCGACGTCGCCGCTTTCCATACGGATGCGCCTCGGCCGCTCGCCACGCTGTATCCCGCCGAACAGAAATATGGCCGGCAGCCCGAGCGAGACTGAGACGATGGGGGCACTGAAATCCCGCTCGTTCCGATCCTGATGCAGCGACAGCCGTGCTCCCGGCTCGTAGCGGTTGATCAGGCATGCATCGGGTTGGAAATCGGCAAAACCTCCGTCCTGGGCCGCGCGCGCGGCAAGTCGGAGAAACGCCACGGGCATCGCCGGCCAGGGACGTTGCGTCACCGGGTCGGCCGAGGTGTAGCGATAGCCGCGGCGATCCGTGACCCAGCCGCTTTGCCCGCAGTTGGTCATCGCCGCGGACATTCTTCGTCCGCCGGGAGTTTCCATGTGGCGAAACGGCGCGGCTGCGATCACCTCCTCGATCGCCGCCATCAACTCGGCAGCCATCGGACTTGCCAAGCCCTTGAGGAGAGTTGCATCCTCGGCGATCGGCTCAACGTCGCCGCGCGAGGTGTCATCGAGGAAGTTTTTCATACTCCCACCGTCACTCCCGGCATGGCCGTAAAGACGAAAACCCGATGCCTAGCTGAGCATATGGCGCCGCCTCGGGGATCGGGATCGCCTACGTGCACACCTCCAGGCAGCCGCACCTATGTTGGCGTCGCGTCTTCTATGTAGCACAGAAATGACAGCTGCTTGTCTGCAGCCAATCTGCACTACGGCTTTAACGTAGCCTACGCATTTTTCCCGGCCTAGCCGGTTCCCGCCTGATTGCCCCATAACGTGCGCAATCGTTTGTCACGGCCGCAGTAAAAACGGTAGAACTTGTAGGAAATCGGATTCTTTTGATAATAATCCTGATGGTTCGGCTCCGCGGGGTAGAAGGCTTCGGCTGCCCGGATCTCGGTCGCAATGGGTTTGTCGAAGCGCCCGCTTTCGGCAAGCTGACTTTTGGAAATCTCGGCCAGACGCTTTTGCTCTGCCGTGTTATAGAAGATGGCGCTGCGGTATTGATCCCCACGATCGCAGAAGGCGCCGCCGGCATCCAAGGGATCGATGTTGTGCCAATAGATGTTCAGCAGTCGCTCGTAGCGGACCTCAGTCGGATCATAGACGATGCGGACGGCCTCGACGTGCCCGGTGCCGCCGGCGCTGACCTGCTCGTAACTCGGGTTCGCGACTTGTCCACCGGTATAGCCGGAGGTAGTGGATAAGACGCCATCGACCTTGTCGAACGGCGGCTCCATGCACCAAAAACACCCGCCGGCAAAGATGGCCGTGGCGAGCCCATCAGCGGGCTCATGGCTCGACGAGCCGGAATTTCCAGCCCCCGCGACCCCCGATAGCAGCAGAATCGCAACGAGGATGCCCGTCAGGCGATGAAGCACGAGACCTATTCTCCACACGCGTGGCCGGCACCTGCCCGGGAACCCTGGCATACCGGCGAGGGAAACTCCTTCAATGCTACCAGAAAGCCCGAGACGAATGCGCCGGCGTCCCTATGGCCCGCGTCTCGGGTTGCAACGACAGTATGTTGGTCCCGCAATGCGCGGATCCGCTGCGAATTCGGCTACCGATTCGTTATCGGGTTCGGCAGTCCAGTTGAATCGGGATCCATATGTTTACGATCGGAATCAGCCCGACAATTGCGGCGAGCAGGCCGTATAGCAGACCTTCGCGAACGCCCTTGCCCCCCCACAGACCGTCAGCCGCCAAACTGATAAAACCGAATACCGCCACGGCATAGCCCGCGGCAAACGGAATTCCGGCAAGCAGCAGGCCCCGGGGACCGAACGCGGCGACCATGAGCGGATAGAATCCGACGGTGGCGCCGATCAGGCCGCCCCGCATCAGCCAGCGCGGTACTCGTGGATCCTCGGAGAGCGTCTCGAACAGATTCATGGATGTATTCCTTATGTTTGGCTGCGCTAATCCGCCGCGAGCGGTGCTGAGGCTACACGGACCACGAACGTTGGGGCAGCTATTCAACGCCGGTCTCGTTCGCCTCGTCGCCAGGCAAGGCATCGAATCAAAAGCGAGGGGCACCATCGGGAAACGGGCACGGTGGGCCTCGCTTCGATGGTGGCCATCACCATCGCCAAGCAAGTGTAATTGCCGTAGGTCTCCGGTTCCCGCGTCCGCCATGGCAGTCGCCAGGAAGGCATGTTTTTTTGGTTTTGAGTTCTGACTGTTGGCCACGTAGCGTTCAGTCGTTGCCCGACCTCGCCATATGCGCCCCGTGTCCGGGAAAATGATCGCTGCCACGCCCGCCGAGCGCCTGAAAACGGCGGCAGACCGATTGGTGAATTCAATCGCGTAGCGCATGTCCGGTAGAGAAATGGCTTGCGAATTTTAGCATGAAGGGCCGGTGTTTCGCCTAGCGCAATCGATGGCCGGTTGCGCCTCGGTTCGCTTCAGCGGGTTGTCATCGTTCGGCGTGGCCTCCAGCCGGCAGGGACGATCAATGACGTTCCGCGGCATTTCGCGCGCGATTCTACTCGCAAGGCGGAACGAGGACGGGTTCGGAGCAAATATCGCAGACACCCTCAGAGAAAGGGCAATCTATGGCACACTAGCGATTTTGCAACCGTGCCAGTGAAGCGCGTTTTTTCATCGCGCGAGGTGAGAGCACGTTGCGCGTGATGATCTCGACGGTAGAATGCCAACTGCTGATCGGAGTCGATACACGTTTGCAGCTGCAAGGCAGCTCTAATTAAATGACCTACCGCAGGAATATGCGGTTGTGCCGGAATTTCATCGTGCCCGGCTTTGACTGGTTGAACCGTGGAAAAATGCCCGGATGGCGGAATCGGTAGACGCAAGAGACTTAAAATCTCTGGCCGCAAGGCGTCCGGGTTCGAGTCCCGGTCCGGGTACCAGCCTGTCAACCCTCGCGAATTCGGTCTGGCGGTGACTGAAATAGCCAATTTTGCCTTTCTCTAGCATTGTGGCCGTGGATCGCTTATGGGCTGGTTCAGCCGAGTTTGTAGGTGCTTACGCGTTGAACGCGTAGTGCTCAAGGATCCGGGTTTTGCTTTATCAGCCGCCTTCAAACGGGCACTTGCAGCGCCGCCGCGGGATGTGGAAAGGTGCCCCGTTTTGAGGCGGACACTTCGGCGGGGGTGGCGCACGATGAGCCAGCCATGACTTTTGCGGCCGACAGGGGGCAATCGGCCCGGGTCGCACAATTGAGGTACGCGATCACCTCGAAAGAGTTTCGAGGGCGGAGGAAGCGAAATGAGTCACGACCATGACAACGTGAATACCTATTTGGCGCTGGAGGCGGTCGTAGTGGGCGATGATCCCACGACGAGCCGGGTCGTAGAGATCGGTTGTGTCGAGATGCATGATGATCATCCCACCGGGCGCACGTTCCATAGCTATGCGAATCCCGGACGCGATCTGGACATCGCGGCGCTGCAGGCCAAGGGTCTATCCACCGAGGCGTTGGCCGACAAGCCCCGGTTCGGGGATATTGCCTATGGTTTGGTATCCGTCATCCGCGATCGTCCGGTGCTGATACTCGATGCTGCGCGGGTTTCGGCGATCGAGCGGGAGATGGCGAAAGTAATAGAGCAGCTCAAGCCCGCCGGGTGGTCGGGAGAATACAGGCTCGATCAAGTGTGTGAGCTCAGTGTGCTCTCGACGATCGCCGAGTCGATGGGGCAGGAGGACACGAGCATCGAGGGGTTCAGCAAACGCTATGTTCTGGCCGCGCCACAACGCGCGGGCGGTTCGCTGGCGGTGGCCCGTTTTGCCGGCAATCTGTGGCAGTCGTTGCGAGCCGATTACGACAAGTGGCAGGCGGAACGCTCCTGAGCGCTTGATATACCCGCGCAATCCATCCATGGCTGCGCGCCCCCTTGCCTGCGGCAGCGGTAATGGAATCCCGGATTGGTGCGCCCGTCCGGGTTCAAGCGTATGCTAAGCCGTGGCTGCGGCCGACCGTGGTCTGTGGTTGAGCCACGATGAGCGCTCACTTCGCCGCAATCGCCGCATCTGTGCGATTCATGCTTTGAATCGGCCGTTTGCGGCCACTGTATCCGCTGGCCCCACGTGCCGTCAGGTTGTCACGCCTGTCCAACGACGGACGCGCACCAGTAGTCAAGGGGCAGGGCGAGGAGTGATTCGAGCGGATTGGAGGTTGGAATGATCGATCAAACAATGGTCATGAGATGCAGCAGCTGTGGCGTTGAGATCGAACCCGACGAGTACGAGAGCTGTGAGCGATGCTGGGTGCATGCCATCAGTGGCGCGTGCAGCTATTGGATGCTGTGTGATCTCTGCGCCGAAGAGGAGGGAGTCGAGCACGAGCGTGATCCGATCTGTGCGGTATGCGTTGCAGGGGCGCCCGGCATAAGGGTGTTCTGGCACGTCAAAGCGGATTTTGATGAATCAGCGGGACCAGGGCGCTCCGACGAGACGGGGGCCCTCGTGCCCTTTTTCGATATGACTACCGTGCGGCGCATCGCGATCGAGACGGCACGCGAGATCATGAGCGCAGAGGCGGATGCCAAAGACTGCCTGGGCTGGGTAATCCAAGCCGTCACGGAGGATGGCGAGCAGTTGATGGACGTGCCGTTTGAGCTTGCCATGCCGGCGCAGGATCGGTGCGAAATGTGTACGGCGTCGATGGGTCGGATTGCCCTGACCGATGAGCTCTGGACCGGTGCCACGGGCTCGATATGGGGCCATGCGAAAAACGGCGAAAATCGTGATTGTGGGAGTCGAACGCTTTGCGTGGGATGCGCCGTGCGGGCAAACGAGCTCCCCCTAGAGGTTGCCGCGGCCGAAGGCTTGGGACCGGATCCGGGCTGCGAGCGCTGTCAGGCGAGACCGGAGGGGCCCTGGCTACGCCGAATCACGTACAAGCTGTTTTCTGAAGATCCCTGGGTGGTCTCGCTCGAGCGCCTCAGGCGGCAGGTGGAGCAGTCGGGAGACGACTCCGATCCAAAGAAAGGTCCATGGATTTTGCGTTGACCAGCCTGAGGCTATTCCCTTAAGCGGCGGAAAATCAAGCTGGCGTTGGTCCCGCCGAAGCCGAAGCTGTTCGACATCACGGTATTCAGGCCAGCGTTGTCCAGCCGTTCACGCACGATGGGCATTCCCTGTGCCTCGGCGTCGAGCTCATGAATATTCGCCGAAGCCGCAATGAAGTCCTGCTCGAGCATGAGCAGCGAGTAGATTGCCTCCTGCACCCCGGCTGCGCCCAGCGAGTGGCCGGTCAACGACTTGGTGGAGCTCACCTGCGGCATCTTCTCAGCGAAGACCTCGGCAATGGCTTTGAGCTCGATGATATCGCCGACCGGAGTGCTGGTCCCGTGCGCGTTGATGTAATCCACCCCATGATCGATGCCCGCCAGCGCATCACGCATGCAGCGCACCGCGCCTTCACCGGAAGGTGCCACCATGTCGTGGCCGTCGGAACTCGCGCCGTAGCCCACCAACTCCGCATAGATGCGTGCCCCACGGGCAACAGCATGCTCGAGTTCTTCGAGCACCAGCATTCCCGCACCGCCTGCGATGACGAAACCATCGCGGGTCGCATCATACGGGCGGGACGCCTTTTCCGGAGTGTCGTTATATTTCATCGATAACGCCCCCATGGCATCGAAGAGCATGCTCATCGACCAATGCTCTTCATCGGCGCCGCCGGCAAAGACGATGTCCTGTCGCCCGAGCTGGATCTGCTCCATCGCGTTGCCGATGCAGTGAGCGCTGGTGGCGCAGGCCGAGGTGATCGAATAATTCACACCCAGGATACGAAACGGTGTGGCCAGCGCCGCAGAAACCGTGCTGCTCATTATCTTCGGCACGCTGAAAGCGCCGATCTTACGAACGCCGCGGGAGCGCAATATATCCGTGGCCTCGACGAGGCTCGAGGTCGAACCCGACCCGGAGCCCGCGATCAAGCCTGTGCGCGGATGGGATACGTAAGACTCGTCCAGGGCCGCATCCGCGATGGCGCGATCCATGGCGACATAGGCATACTCGCCGGCGCCCGCCATGAAGCGTCGCGCCTTGCGCGGGATGAGCTCGCTCGTATCCAGGTCGACAACACCCGCCACGCGGCTGCGCAAGCCGAGCTCTGCATAGTCCTCGCGATACCGGATCCCGGAGCGAGCATTACGCAGCGCCTCAGTGACATGCTCCTTGTCATTGCCAAGGCAGGAGACGATACCGATACCGGTGATCACCACTCGACGCACGATGACTATCCTCGCTCTACGCTAAAGCTTGATCGGTAAATCTTGGCCGTTACATGGCGTGGGAAGGGTCATGGAAGAGGCCAACCTTGAGCTCCGCCGCCTTGTATATCGTCTGACCATCGGCGATGACACGTCCGTCAGCGAGGCCGATCGTAAGTTGACGGCGCGAGATCACGCGTTTGATGTCCAGACAATACTTCACGAGTTCATTATGCGGCAGGATCTGTCCCATGAACTTGACCTCGCCACAGCCGAGGGCCCGCCCCTTGCCGGTACCACCGAGCCAGCCCAGGTGAAATCCCAGCAGTTGCCACAACGCATCAAGTCCCAGACACCCCGGCATCACCGGATCGCCTGGGAAATGGCATTCGAAAAACCACAATCCAGGATGGACGTCGAGCTCGGCTTCGGCGTAACCTTTTTCGAACTGCCCATTATTCGAGTCGATCGTGGTAATCCGATCGAACATCAGCATGTTGGGGATCGGGAGCTGTGGATTACCGCTCCCGAATAACCTGCCGTAACCACAATCCAGCAATTCTTGATAGGTATAGCTCGGTTTGCCTGTCATGTGCCCGCCGGCGCGCTTGCGCTCGCTTCTTCCAAACGTATTGATTGTTGTTGAGCTGTTCGCGCCCGAGCGTGGAACGTAACGCTCAAAGTCGGTGCTTCATAGACGCGGCTGCCTCTGCTGTTCAATCTTCACCGTGGCCGGTGCCAACCTCTGCCTCAGCGTCCACAGCGAGGTAGTTTTCAAGCTCTGTCAGATCGATCTTCCATTCCGGTACGACTCGCCCACGGACCGAGACACCGGCACGGTGCACGGTTTCCGGGTCACCCGAGACCAGCGGGTGCCACCAAGCAAGGCCACGCCCCTCGGCCAGTCGCCGATAGGCACAGCTGCGCGGCAGCCACTTGAACTGGCCGATGCGCTGAGGGGTCAGCGTGAGGCAATCCGTCACGTGCTGCTGGCGATCCTGGTAGTGAGTGCAACGGCAGGTACGGGAATCGAGTAGCCGACAAGCGACGCGGGTGTAGAGAATCTGACCGCTGTCCTCATCCTCCAGTTTGTGGAGGCAGCATTTTCCGCAACCGTCGCACAACGCTTCCCACTCGTCCCGAGCCATCTCTTCGAGCCGTTTGCGTTCCCAAAACGGGCGTTGGTCCTGTTGGCCCATCGCTGCGCACCCCATGGATCGATGGTCCGGGCGGCTGCCAAGCTCGGCGCGAACGGGTCGCCGGTAGCGGCGCGCTTGCTCGACCCTGCGATTCGACGCGTGTAAACCTTTTACTACGCTGCCTTTGCTGCCCAGTCGTATCAACCGCGGCCCTTGGCCCACCGTGGAGCTCTTGTATAATCGCAGCCTCCGCTCCAATTGAGCGCATAGCCTAGCAAAACTGCACGACGAGATGAGTGAACTCAGCACCGAAATCGCGCGCCGCCGCACCTTTGCCATCATTTCCCATCCGGACGCCGGCAAGACGACGGTAACCGAGAAATTGCTCCTCTACGGGGGCGCGATCCAGCTCGCCGGCACGGTCAAGGGGCGCAAGGCGGCGCGCCATGCAACGTCCGATTGGCTGGAGTTGGAGAAACAGCGTGGTATCTCGGTGACTTCCTCAGTCATGCAGTTTCCATACAAGGGACATATCGTCAACCTGTTGGATACGCCAGGCCACGAGGACTTCTCGGAGGATACCTATCGCACCCTCACGGCAGTGGACTCCACGCTGATGGTCATCGACAGCGCCAAAGGCGTGGAGGATCGCACCATCAAGCTCATGGACGTCTGCCGGTTGCGTACCACGCCGATCATGACGTTCATGAACAAGCTCGACCGCGAAGGGCGTGATCCGATATCGCTGATGGACGAGGTCGAAGAGGTCCTGAAGATTCGTTGCGCGCCAGTCACTTGGCCGATCGGGATGGGCAAATCCTTTAAGGGCGTTTATCACCTTATGCTCGATCAGGTCCGGCTTTTGGGCGGCGCGCGGAACAGCGCCATCAGGGAAGGGGAGGTCGTGAAGGGGCTGCATAACCCGGCGCTCGACGAGCTGTTGGGCTCACGCGCCCAACAGCTGCGCGAAGAGGTGGAGCTGTTGCGCGAGGCGAGCCATGGCTTCGATGTTGAGGCCTACCGGCGAGGCGAGCTGACACCGGTGTTCTTCGGCTCCGCCATCAACAGCCTGGGGATCCGCGAGCTCTTGGACAGCTTCGTCGAGCATGCGCCGCCACCGCAACCCCGCGAGACGACAACCCGCGTGGTCGATAGCGCGGAGCCGGCTCTATCCGGATTCGTGTTCAAAATCCAAGCCAACATGGATCCGAATCATCGCGATCGTATCGCCTTTATGCGGGTGTGTTCGGGGGTATATCGCAAGGGCATGAAGCTGCGCCATCTGCGCAGCAACAAAGAGCTTCGGATCGCTAATGCCATCACTTTCATGGCTTCCGAACGGGGTCATGCGGAGGACGCGTACCCGGGCGATATCCTGGGGCTCTACAATCACGGCACCATTCAGGTCGGCGACACGCTCACCGAGGGCGAGGAGCTGAAATTCACCGGCATCCCGAATTTTGCACCCGAGCTCTTCCGTCTGGCGCGGCTACAGAATCCAATGCGCATGAAAGCTTTGCAGAAAGGGCTTGCCCAGCTCTGCGAGGAAGGGGCCTCTCAACTTTTCCGCCCCCTGACCGGCAACGAGCTCGTCGTCGGTGCCTTGGGGGTGTTGCAGTTCGACGTGGTGGCCTTCCGGCTCAAGCATGAATATGGGGTTGACTGCCGGTTCGAGTCTGCCAATGTCGTGACGGCACGCTGGGTGAGCTGTGATGATCCGAAACGCCTAGAGGCCTTCAAAGAGCGCAATCGGAACCATTTGGCATTGGATGTCTCCGGGGACCTGGCCTACCTTGCCCCCAGTCGTGTCAATCTCGACCTTACGGCCGAGCGCTGGCCGGAAATACATCTCTACGCGACGCGGGAACATTGACGCTGCTGGAGCGGAGCAAAGCCGAGCGACCGGTTAACGCCTCTCGGGCGAGTCGGCGTTCAGGACGCGGCTGACGAGTGAGGCTATATCGAGGCTGCGCAAGCGGTCCAGCGTGAAATCCCAGCGGCCCTCGACGCACAGCCCATGCATTCCACCTTGCTCGAAGGCCTCGCGCGCCTCGGCTATGCAGCGCTCGCGCACCGCTTCCGCGACACGGTGAAGGGTTCGCTCGTCAGCTTCGTTCATTGTCTGCCTCAGCGTGGCCAGTCGAGCTGTTCGCGCCTGATGATGCTGACTCCGTGCGCTTTCAGGCTCGCCTCGACCTGCGCGTTGGCATCGCTATCCACGGGCCGGGTGAGATCCCATAAGACGTAGGTGGTAAAGCCCGCAGCGACGGCATCCTCGGCGGTCCATTTGACGCAGAAATCTCGCGCCAGGCCGCCTATGAAAAGCTCGGTGATGCCTCGCTCCCGCAGGTACCCAGCGAGCCCCGTCGGCGGGCGCTCACCATCGGCATTCCAATTGTTGCGAAAACCGCTGTAGCTGTCGACCAACGGGTCTTCACCCTTGCGCACGATGGCCGCCACTCTGTCCCAGGGCAGATCCGGATGGAGGGCGGCGCCTGGGCTGCCCTGAAGGCAGTGATCGGGCCATAGCACCTGCTCATGGCCGTAGAGGTCGATCACATCGAATGGCTTCCGTTCCGGATAGCTGCTGGCAAAGGAGATGTGCCCTGGCGGATGCCAGTCCTGGGTCGCCACGCAATGACGGAAACGCCCGGAGTTCATGAGTTCTGCGAGTGGCGCGAGCAACGAGCGGCCCTCACGGGCGGGCAATGCTCCGCCTTCCATGAAATCCGGTTGCATATCGACAATGACCAGCGCGCTGCGCCCGGGCGCGATGGAAATCGGCGCATCGCTCATGGTCCCTCCGATGATTACGCGTGGCATTTCAATAGATATGCGGGCGTTCTTCGAAAAGACCAGGGGGCACGGCGCCTTGGCGGACTATGTCATCTGTTGATACAGACGAGCAAGGCGGGCAAACACCTCGGCGCGAGAGCGCAAAATTGACGATGCACGCGCAAGCGACGATTCGGCGGACGGTGACGGCTCATCCCAGTAAAACGAGACAGGTGCTCGAGCCGAGTCCGTCCGCGTTAGCTTGGTCGGGCAGCACAGATGCATTCGGCACGTCGCGTGGATAAGCCCGACAGCGGTTTCCTTTGTGGCATGCAAACCACCGGGCTAGGCGCGGGAGGCCCGACACGGCACTCAGGCGGCCGATTGTCGTCCCATCACGGCGCTGAGGATGAACTGCACGATCGGCTCGACATCGTTGAGATCGAATACCGGCAGCGTCTGCTCGGGGAGGTCTTCGATATCCGTAGCGATGGCCACGATGCAAGGGTCGTTCGGTGCCAGCGGTGCGCCCGGCTCTTCACGGCGGCGGCGCAGCTCGATTTTCGGTAATCTTTCGTGGCGGAAGCCCTCCACCAGGATCAAATCGATACTGTCCTGATCGAGATAGGAAATTTCCTCCTCGAGGCAAGGATCGTACTCGCTGGGGCGCTCGATGATCAGAGCCCGGCGACGTGCCGAGGTGACCAGAACCTGACCGGCGCCGGCATGGCGTATCTCGTAGCTGTCCTTGCCGGGTATGTCGATTTCGAAGCCGTGATGGGCGTGTTTGATAACGCCCGTGCGCACGCCGTGCGCGCACAGATGCGGTATGAGCCGTCTCAGCAAGGTGGTTTTGCCCGTGCCGCGCCACGCCGCGAAGCCCACGATGGGACGACGGACACCACGCGGCCACAACTCCTGGAAACCCGGCTGGGCATCACGATGTTCCTCGGCAGTCGACGCGGTTGCCAAATTGCTTACCTCCACGAAATCTTCTATTGTACGGCTCATCATGCAAATACCTCGGTGTGACCGATCGCCGCCGTGCACGCGGAATGGAGATCTCGCCTCAGATGGCCGGTAAAACCTTACCGCGTCTCTCGTTTTTGCTCAACCATGACTCATCGTGGCGCCCGCACCACGACTCGTTTCGCGCCCGAGCATCCCGGCCGAGCGCGGCACGAACGTGCTTGCAGCGGATCAACCGTTGGCTACGCTCCCGCATATGAACGATCATTTTCAGGATTTCATCCAGGACGGGCTGGCGCGTGGCATGCCTCAATGGCTGCTGCTCGTCTTTCTTTACGTGGAGCACCATGAAGGCAATGGGTACGGCAGGACGATGAGCCTGACGCCGCTGATGATGACCCATCAGCGCCTGTTGGAAGCGCTGACGTTCGATGCCCTCGTCGCCGAGGCCGATCACCTGGACGACCGCTGGGAGTTTCTACTGCTCAGTTGCATGGACGACGCGCCCGAGGCAGCAATCCGCGAGGAGCTGCGCGAGATTGCACGCAAGCTCGCGGCAGGAGACGACCTGTCAGATTTTCTGATCCTCGACCGACAGGAACACCCCATCGTTATTGAGTCTCCATAGGCTCGGACGGCGCTCGCGGCGCTAGGCTTGAGCGACGAGTTCCTCGATCGGGATCGGATGTCCGATGCCATACCCCTGAGCGAAGTCCAGGCCGATGTCCCTGAGCTGGAAGAGAATGGTGTCATTCTCCACATATTCCGCGATCGTGCGTTTGCCAAGGAAATGTCCCAGTTCATTGATGGACCGGACCATGGCATGGTCGGCTTCGTCCCGATCGATATCGCGCACGAACTGACCGTCGACTTTGAGGTAGTCCACCGGCAGATTCTTCAGGTAGGAATATGAGGACAGCCCCGAGCCGAAATCATCCAGTGAGAAGCGACAGCCGAGATCTTTGACTTCCCGGATCAAGTCCGCGGCACGGGCAAGATTCTGCACCGCGGCTGTCTCGGTCACCTCGAAGCAGAGCAATTCGCCCGAAACCCCGGTGCGGGCAAATTGGCTGCGAAGATAATTGGCAAGGTCGTTGTCATTCAGCGTCGGGCCGCAGAGATTGATGGTAAAGCCGTCCACCTCCGTCAACGCATCGCCATTTACGGCGCACCAATCCAGCACCTCACGAATCACCCAGCGGTCGACGGCGGTCATTCGCCCGAAACGCTCCGCCGCCGGGATGAACTCATTGGGGGGGATGAGATTGTCGGTTGGCCCGAGGATCGAGAGCAGGACCTCATAGAAGGGGCGCAGCGAGGTGTTGCTGATGGGCTGAATCCGCTGGGCGCGCAGCCGCAGCTTCCCCGACTCGAGCGCTTTGTCGACCTGAGCGGCGCGTGCCATGCTGCCGCGCAGCTGTTGGAGCTCGCGATCGTCCGGCGTCAGCATGTGCAGTTGGTTGCCACCGGCATGCTTGGCCGCGAGACAGGCCTCATCGGCGTCCTTGAGTAAGCCGTGGGGGCTGCGGCTCTCGAGCGTGAAAGGAACGACACCGACGCTGGTGGCAACCGTCAGACTCTCGCCATCGCGCACGAAGCGACGCTCATAGAGCGCGAGACGCAGCCGCTCGGCGAGCTCTCGCGCCTCGTCCGCGTTGCAGTGCTCGATCAATACCGCGAATTCGTCTCCGCCCATGCGCGCGACGCATCCCGCGCGCTCGGACACGACCTCCCGCAACTGCTCGGCAACCTGCTGCAGCAGCTCATCACCGCCCTCATGACCCAGCGTGCTGTTGATCACCTTGAAGCCGTCCAGGGCGAAGTAGAGCAGAGCGTGCCATTGGTTGCGCGCCTCCAGCCCGCTCGGCAGCTTTTCCAGCGACTTCTGCAAAGCCTTCCGGTTGAGGCAACCGGTCAGCGAGTCGTGGGTGGCGAACCGACGCAGCTCGTCGTGCAGATCCTGGAGCTTCTTCTGCCACTGGCGCTCGGTCAAGGGCATGTCCATATCCTCGGTGAGCCCGGCGGAGGTAACCTCCAGCAGTTGCGCTAGCTCTGCCAGGCGGATGTCCTTGGCCTTCGTCCCGCTGCGGTGGACAAAGACGAAGCGCGTGCGGTCTTCGTTGATCCACTGCAGGCGCAAGGGTTCGGGCGTGCCATCCTTACCGGCGAAGAATACCCAATCGCCAACGCTGAGCAGCTTGGTCTGGCCGAGCCAGTAGGGCTTGACACGGGCTGCAAGCGCCATTTCATCGGCATCGGAGCGTTTGGCTTTGACCAAGGGAAGCGGCCGGGGCGCGCGGCCTTGTTTCGTGACCGCGAGCAGGTATTCGCGGATCTCACCGACGATGGATTGCATCTCCGTGGTATAGCGGCCGAATGCAGTCAGCTGGTGCTCGATGTGATTGACGACCTTGTGCGGCTGGGGGATCGGCCGCGCCGTGGCCGTGGCGCTGCCGAGTCCGGCGATCAGCCGGTCCAGCACGGCAAGGCCGCGCCGCCATTGATCGTTGTCGACCCCGGCACGCAGATTCACCAGCACGAGCAGATTACGCCAGCCCTGGTCGATGAAATCGAGTAACAGCCTCGGGATCTCGCGCTCGGCGATACGTCTGTCGATCTCCCGGTTCGCCAACCGCTTTGCACGCTCCAGCTTCTGCGTTCCTTCACATTGCTGCAGTACTCGCTGCATGTTGACCGCGCGCGCGCCGAGGGGGCGCTCGATCAGAGTCGCAATCTCATCGGCAACCTCGCCGACGACCTCCGGCTGTTCCCGCGAATCGGTGAGCGCGCGCTGCAGCAAGGCCTCCAGATTGCGCTGCAGGCGCTCCTGCTCGCCCCCGCGCAAAACGGCGAGAGCCACGCCGCAGCGATCCAGCTGATTGAGCAAATGATGAATCGGTTGGGGGTCCTCACGCAAAAAACCCCCTTTCTCGAGCTGAGCGCGCAAGGCGAGAACAGCCAGACGCCCACTCCAGTCGCGCAGGAAGCGAGTGTTCAACGGGTCGTCGCGCAGGGTCCCAAACCAGTTGTCGAGTAGCTCGACGGTGCCGTGCGTTTCCGCGGAGAGCTGCTTTTCATCTCCGTCACCGCCATCGGCGCGCAGCCGCGCCATTACCTTTTCCATGAGGCTGGTATTTGCCTCGGCGGGCGAAGCCTGCTGAACGTTGGCATGCAGCTGATCGACAGCCGCCAGCACCTCGCTGGAGGCGAACGCCGGGACCTGTGGCGACCGCGGCGCTTGCGGCGCCGGAGCGGCCGTGGTTGCCTCCGTCGAGCCGGTAGGAGGTACACGGTTTAGCAGGCGATTGCGCGCCGCCAGGAGCTCGCGAGCGGCCGGCAGCGTTCGTGAAGGGCCGAGCGGTGCGGACGCGGTTTGCGGTCTCGAATAGGCAGGCGCCGCCGCCGTTGCCGACGATGGCGCCACCTCGGGGTCCGCTGAGCTCTCCTCGTCAGCCTGCTGCGACTCGGTTTCGGGATCGGATGGCGCTTGCCCAGGGCGCTGCGGCGTCGAGGGGCGGATTTCCGGTCGTTCGTTCTCGATGTCGGGCAGAATGCCGCGTTCGCGCAGACGGGCGTTCAGCTCCTCATAGAATCCTCCCAGGCGCATCATCACGGTCTGGCCGAATGTCTCATGAAGCGCGCGAGCGGGCTGGCGCTCGATTTTCGAGAGCTCCAGCACGGCGGGGAGAATTTCACAGACAACCGCGGGGGCGAGGGGATTGCTGAGCTCGTCCAGCCGGCGCCCGACGATGTAGGACAGGCGCCGGTTGAGCGCCGCCAGCGAAATCGTGAAGCGGGACTCGGCGCGGTTGATCGCATCGGAGCGGCTGAGCCAGTCCTCGAACTCGCGCTCGTCCACCAAAGCGAGCTCATCGACTACCTCCGGTGCCCGCTGCACGCTCCGGGTTGGCACTGGGTCGGTAAGCTCGGTCAATCGGCGCCGCACCTCGTCGGTGAATTGGCGGGGCAAGTTGGCTCGGATATCGCGCAGATAACGATAGCCACCGTAAAAGGCGTGCTGTTCTTCATTCGTGGCGCTGCGGCGTGCGCAATCGAAAAGGCGGTCGACGGCATGGTTGGTGAACTCTGCGAGCGCTTCAGTGAAAAACCCTTGTGCCTGTTCCCGACAAAGCTGCAAAGCCTCACGTGCAAGCCGACTCAAGGAGCGCTCACTCGCGGCTTGCTCATCCCCGCCTTGCGGCTGACCATCGGCGATGGCGTCAAAAGCGGACACCAGCTCCGTATGGGAGCGGCTGAAGGTCAGCCCGAGTCCGGTCGGGCTCTCGCGTACGATGCGGCCGCTGACCTCGATCTGCGTGCCGTCCAATGGATGCGTGAAGCGCACGATGACGCGATGGTCGCGTTGCAAGCGCTCGGCAGATGGCCAGTTTCTGCCGCCCGTGCCGTCCTGGGCGGTCAAGAACAGGCCCCCGGCACAGAAGTCACGTATGATGACCGGTTGGGCTGCGAAACCTTCACCGGAAACGGCGGCATCCCAATATACTGCGCGTCTTTGGTACTTGCGACGGTCCCTGTTCATCCACTTACCTCGGGCTTTCCCACCCTCAGCAGCTACGGCCGAGCCGCAGCACTCTCCTGGAAGTTCACTCTTGGATTGTTTCTTAGAAGCATATCGTAAGCAATGCCATTGATTTTGAAAAAGCGCTTGCGTCACGGACTGACGACTCGCTAGCCTGCGAAGTATCCTCAGCCCGATGTGGCGCGGCCTCTGTAGTCGAGGTTGCCGAAGGTGCCGATCGGTGTCCGCCCCGCCGAGTAAGCCAAGCGGCTGGGGCCCCTTGCGCAGGTCAACGCGGAGAACCGTGATCAGAAACGAAACGCCCCACGCGCCTCCGAAGCCTCCTCAGCGCAACACGGTCATCACCTCGCATGGCGAGTCGCGAAACGACGAATTCGCCTGGTTGCGCAATCGCGATGACCCGCAGGTCATCGCTTATCTGGAGGCGGAGAATCGCCATACCGACGCCGTGATGGACTCCACGGGGGAATTCCGGGAGCGGCTCTATGAGGAATTCGTAAGCCGTATTCGCGAAGATGACGAGTCGGTGCCGGTAAGGCTCGATGCCTACTGGTACTACACGCGGACCCGCGCCGGTTTCGAGTATCCGCTCCTGTGCCGCCGGCTCGGCCCGACGCCCTCGGATGCGGCTGAGCAGATCATCCTCGATCTCAACGAGCTAGCCGCGGAGCGGGATTATTTTGCCTTGGGGAGCGAGGAAGTCAGCCCCGATCATCGCTACCTCGCATACTCGGAGGATCTCGACGGCAGCGAGCGTTACGTGCTGCGGATTCGTGACCTCGCCACCGGCGAGACACTCGACGAGGCGATTCCGCAGACTTCCGGCTCGGTAGCCTGGCACAACGATAGCCGCACCTTGATTTATACGCTGCTCGACGAGACGCATCGTCCCTGGCGGGTCATGCGCCATCGCCTCGGGGAGCCTCAGGCCAATGATGCCGAGGTGCTGCGCGAAGCGGACGCGGCCTATTTCGTCAGCGTGGGCAACACGAAGGATCGACGTTATCTGCTGATCGAGCTGGCGAGCAACATCACGAGCGAGTCGCATTTGCTCGACGCGGATGATCCGAAGGCCATGCCCGTGTGTTTTCGGCAACGCGAGGACGGCGTCGAGTATGAACTCGAGCACCGCCACGGGGAATTCTTTGTCCTCACCAACCGATGCGCCGTCAATTTCAAGCTGCTGCGCGTGCCGGCGAATCGTTTTGCCGACGAATCAACTTGGCAGACGTTGGTCGATCACCGCGAGCAAATCATGCTCGAGGACGTCGAGGTGTTCGAGCGTCATCTGGCACTGATGACCCGCGAGGAAGGGGTGTGCCGGGTTTGGATCTGTGACTTGGAGACCGGTCACTGGCATGCGGTTGCCTTCGATGAGCCGCTCTACGTGGTGGACTTCGGCAATACCCCGATGTTCGACACCGAACGGCTGCGATTGCATTACGACTCGCTGGTCACGCCGCCACGCGTCTACGACTGCGATATGGCAAGTGGCGAGCTGCATTTGCTCAAACAACGTGAGATTCCGTGCGGCTACGAGCCGTCGCAGTATCGTAGCGAGCGCTTGTGGGCCAGCTCGGCCGATGGTGTGCGGGTGCCGGTCTCCGTCGTCCGCCACCGTGACACGCCGCTCGACGGGTCGGCCCCTTGCCTGCTCTACGGCTATGGCAGCTATGGAATCTGCAGCGAGCCGAGCTTTTCGAGCAGCCGCATCAGCCTGTTGGAGCGTGGCTTCATTTGCGCGATTGCCCACGTGCGAGGCGGGGGCGAGCTTGGCGAGCAGTGGAAGAACACCGGCAAGCTCCTGCAAAAGCCAAACAGCTTCGCCGATTTCATTGCCTGCGCGCAGGTGCTTATCGACGCGCGATATACCCGCGCCGCGCGGCTCGCGGTGATGGGGGGAAGCGCCGGAGGGCTGCTCATCGGGGCGGTCGTCAACCGTCGCCCGGATTTGTTTCGCGCCGCTGTCGCCGAGGTGCCGTTCGTCGATGTGCTCAATACGATGGAAGATGCTTCCCTGCCGCTCACGGTGATCGAATTCGACGAGTGGGGCGACCCCGCGCAACGGTGTTACTACGAAACCATCCGCGATTATTCACCGTACGAGAATGTGCGCGCGCAGCGTTATCCGGATATGCTTGTCATCGCTGGCTGGAACGATCCGCGCGTTCAATACTGGGAGCCAGCCAAGTGGGTTGCGCGATTGCGCGATCGTGCCACCGGCGGCCTGCTTCTGCTCAAGACGGACATGGAGGTGGGCCACAGCGGGACCCACGGGCGCTATCAGGCGCTCAAGGAAGTGGCTTTCGTCTATTCCTTCCTGTTGCTGCGTCTCGGGGTCAGCGGCTAGGGCTGGCGCGGGCCGCCAGCCCCCGTCACGCGCCTCCGGCCGCGCCGCGCTCGTCGGGGCGCGGGCACATTAGTTGGACGAGGCCGCGCTCTCCTGGGAGCCCGATTTGCCGGTGCCGCCGCGTGTCTTGCCGGCAGCGCTCTGGGCCACGGTTTGCTGAGCGGATTGTGTTGCAGTGCTCAGCTCCTCGCCCACCTGCCGTTGGGTCTCGAAGAACTCATCGGTGAGCTGCTGCCAGGCGGTGAAAAGCTGCTGCGGCGTCTGCATGGATTCAGCCAGATTGCCGAGGCGCGCGATGTCGATCCGGTCAGCGTTGTCGAACCATACCTGCCATAGCCGCGACCGCGTGTTGATGCCAGCCTCCATAAGGGCCGCCGAAATGCGTGACACCTCGCCGCTAAGCCCCTCACGCGGGCTATGGTCCCGGATTTCGTCCACCCAGCGATGCTCGAGTTGCAATGTTTCCTCGATTGCGCGGCGAAACCCATTGATCTGGTTGTGATAAGTGTCGTCCAGCGTGGAAGAGCCCTGAAACATGCGCGGCGGGCCTTCGAGCCAAGCTTTCCAGAGCTCGGTATTCAGGCTGGCCAGTTGACTGAATAGATCCGTGCTGCTCGTTGCTCTCGCATTACTCATGGCGACCTCCGACTGTCGATTGAGGGCTTGGAATGATAACGGCGGGCAAAAGCCTAACCCGCTTCGCATCTCTGCATCGGTACCACACAGCATGGCTCCAGCGGATAGGGAACTCAAGCGATTGACTTAAATATAATATTTTTATTTTTTGGTGCGTCAGTTGGCATATTAATATGCGCTCGCGGTCACAAACTGCACCAAGCGCAAGGCGCGAAAACACCTCGGTTCAGGGAACACCTTTCCGGTCGGCATGGCCAAGGCCTTTGCCGGGTGCGATCCGGTCGCGGACGAGTTGCTTGAGCTCAGCAATTTCCGGGAATCGTCCCGCCTCCTTTCGTGACCAAATGCGCACTTCGTTTACGTATACTTCGAAAACGCCACCGGTGGCGGGTTGCAGAGCCAGCTCCGTGATTTCCTGCTCGAAGGTGGTCAACAGTTCCTGGGCCATCCAACTCGAGCGGAGCAGCCAGCGGCATTGGGTGCAATAGCGGATTTCGATTCGATTCGCCATGGTTTCAATCGGGCACCGGGCGGTGCCCGCATTCGCTTGGTTGAATTGCCGCAATCCCTTGTGAAGGCAAGGATAGCAGGACTGGCAGCGCCCGGCGTATGCATCGTTATTCGCTGGCTTGCTCCGCTTCATCCGGCCAATTTCGTGCTGGCGCTCGGCGCATCCGAAGCAAAGCGGCGGCGTGTGTTGAGCGCGGGCGAGGGCATGCCCAAGGCCGTTCAGGCAAAAATACCCTGCAGATACCAAGTGCGCCGTCCGGCGCGTTCGCGGAAAATCCACACCCGCTCGCCGGCGGCGTTGCGAGCCACATAATAGTCCCGGGCACAATCCCCGCCATCCCACCAGCCGGATTCGATGCGCTCCGGGCCATGTTGTAGCACCAGCGGCCCGTGCCAGAGCGGCCGCCCGTTTTGGGCGCTCAGCGGCAGGGGGCGATGCAATAGCCACAAAGGCCGCTCCGCCATGGCAGTGCCCTGGCTTTCCCGGCCCGGCAGCACGTATTGCCATGCCCGCTCCGGGCGATGTGCCGCACAGACCCGCAGCCCCCGTACGGCACGTTCTCCGAGGCGGGCCGTGAGCCGTTCGACCAGCGTGTTGCATTCATCGCTCTGGCCACGATCCTCGCTCAGCAAATCTCGGGGGGATGCAGCCAAGTGCTCGATGGAGCGGGCGGCAAGCGCAAAACGGATTACCGGTGCGGGCAGGGAGAGTCGCTCAAGCCGTTGCCGGGTGAGTTCCAGCAAG
This sequence comes from Nitrococcus sp., assembly GCF_059432795.1. Classification (NCBI taxonomy): domain Bacteria; kingdom Pseudomonadati; phylum Pseudomonadota; class Gammaproteobacteria; order Chromatiales; family Ectothiorhodospiraceae; genus Nitrococcus; species Nitrococcus sp. Next base: position 36,696 of record NZ_JBXWZQ010000103.1, read on the forward strand.
TGAGCGGGATCGCGGCTGCAGCCGACCAGCCCAACGGAAATAGAGGTGTTGGTGCCGCCACGGTGATACAGGTAAAACTCAAGGCCCCGAGTGCCCGATTCGATGCCTCTAAGATAGCCGCAGAGCTCTAGGATCAAGCGCTCGAGCCCATAGAGCAGTTGGCCGCGGTGATGGACCTCCTCCGGGAGCTCCAGCTCGCTGTGAAAGCGGGGGGGGCGTGCCAGCTCCGGCGTGGCTCGGGAAGCCGGCCGAGTGCCTGATCGAGCTGGCGTAGCAGCGCGGGGCCGAACCGGCGGGCAAGGGCGTCGCGGGGCAGGGCAAGGCAGTCCCCGAGGGTATGGATGCCGAGGTTTTCCAATGCCTCGTATGTCTTGCCGCCCAATGCCAGCGCTTGCGTTGATAACCCGCGAAGCGCCTCTTCAAGCCGATTCGCCGTGATGACCGATTGCTTGTAGTTGGCGCGCGCCAGCAGCCAGGCGGCCGTGGGCGTGGGAGCGATGGCGGTTGCGTGGCAATAGCCAAGCGCTTCGAGCCCTGCTTTCAATTGGCTATGTAACGGTTCGAGTCCGTTGAAATAGCGTAGGCTGCCCCCGATCTCCAGCAGCAACGATCGGGGCGGTTGCAGACTGATCTTGGGCGTGAACTGCAGCGACCACCCCGCGAGCCGCTCCAGGGCTCGTGTCTCGGCACGGCGGCTGCGTTCCCGTCGCTGGAGCCGGGGGAGCACGGCGAGCGTGGCCGGCAGCCGCATTCCCACTTGTACACCGCCCCGGGCCGCGGGGGAATTAACGGCCAGAATGCACCCTTTCTCCACGACGGCGGTGGGTTTTTCTCCCCTGCCGCCCCGCTGAAAGCTCTCCAAGGGCAATTGAGGCAGATCGATGCAGAGCCAGAGCATGGTGCGGCGTCGGATCCCGTTCCTAGCGGCTCGGCCGGCAGGGTGATGGTCGCCAATGGATCTTCCCAGTGCTGGCGTGCCTATCGTTTTGAGAATGAGCTACGCGGAGGCGCGGTTGCGGGGCGGAGCGCGAGGTCGGTGACGGCCGGCCCGGTGCGCGGCGCCGGGTTCTGGCCCGGGGGGCCGTCAAGGGAGAGGTTCACGAGCAGTTCCTGCCCGGCGCGGGCGCCCCGGCACTTGAGCAGCTTGATCAAGGCACGGCCTTCGTGTTGTTTGAGGCCGAGCCGCAGCGCGGCGGGGGAGGGACGGGTGCTGCTGGCCTGTGGACGAAAGAGCAGGCCCAGGCTGCGGCCGACGCCAGCGGCGAGCTGCAGGCGGCGCAGGCTCCTGGCATCCGCCCGGCGCGGCCAGGCCAGCACGGCGGCGCAGGTACCCGAGCGCAGCACTTGTTCCACCGTCCAAAGAGCGTCGGTGGCGGTGCCGGGGTGAATCAGCAGCAGCCGGGAGAGATCCACGCCGTGACCGGACAGAGCCGGGGCATAGGGGAGATAGGGCGGGGCGATCAAAGCGAGCCATTGCCCCCTCCGGCTGAGCCGGGCAAGCGCCGGCATAAACAGACTCAGCTCGCCGATGCCGGCCTGGTCGTGCAGAACCTCGGTCAGCGCGCCGAGCGGCCAGCCACTGCCGGGCAGCGCTGCATCCAGCGCCGGAAAACCGGAGGTTACATGCTCCAGCCCCGTCTGCCGTTGCCGTTCCCCGGCCCGCCAGAGGCCAGGCCGATTAAGCAGATCGTCCAGGTTATCCATTGGGCACTCCCTACAGCGCCGGGCGAATGACGCCCACCCCCCGGCCCTCGATGACGAGCGGCTCGCGCCGCAGGTCCACCTCGATGGGTTGAAACGCCGGATTTTCCGGCAGCAGCCGAACCCGAGCTCCACGGCGCTCAAAACGCTTTACCGTGACTTCGTCGTGCAGCCGAGCCACGACAATCTGGCCGTCCCGTGCCTCGAAGGTGCGGTGCACCGCGAGCAGGTCGCCTTCCAGGATGCCCGCATCACGCATGCTCATGCCGCGCACCCGCAGCAGATAGTCGGCCCGCGGCGAGAACAGCTGCGCCGCCACGAGGCAGTGCTGCTCGATGTGCTCCTCGGCCAATAGAGGGCTGCCCGCGGCTACGCGGCCTATCACGGGCAGGCCCGCCTCCTCGCCAAGCAGGTGAATGCCCCGGGAGGTGCCGGGCCGGATTTCAATGACGCCCTTGCGGGCCAGTGCCCGCAGATGCTGCTCCGCCGCGTTGGGCGAGCGGAATCCCAACGCCCGCGCGATTTCGGTACGGGTCGGTGGATAGCCGGTCTGGGCGATGAATTGCCGGATCAGCGCCAGGATCTCCTGCTGTCGGGGGGTCAGCGTTCGCATGACCGTTCTCTCCAATACTGATAATTTATACAGTACCATCGAGACGGTCGGATCGCCATGCCGAATATCTCAGCGCCGCCCTATGCCGAGCTGCATTGCCTGACCAACTTCAGCTTTCTGCGCGGGGCCTCGCATCCCGAAGAGCTGATTATCCGTGCCGCCGAGCTGGGCTATGAGGCCCTCGCCATTACTGATGAGTGCTCGGTGGCCGGGCTCGTGCGCGCGCACATGGCGGCCAAAGAGACTCGGCTGAGGTTGCTGATCGGTACCGAGCTGCGCTTGGCCGATGGGCCGAGGCTGGTTCTGATTGCCCCGAACCGGCGCGCGTACGCGCAGATGTGTGCCCTGATCAGCTTGGGCCGCTCACTGGCCCCGAAAGGGCGTTATCGGCTAACCAAGGACAATCTGGACGAGGCAGTGCCGGGCTGTCTCGCCATCCTGCTCATCGGGGAGTCGAGCACGGATCGGGAGGCTCTTTGGTTCGCCGATCGCTTCGGCGACCGGGGCTGGATCGGCGTCAATCAACTGCTGGATGGCTTCGATGCCGGGCGCCTCGAGCGCAGCGCCAGGCTCGCCCGGTACGCCGGTCTGCCGCGGCTGGCTTGCGGCGACGTGCACATGCACCGTCGCGGCCGCCGCGCCTTGCAAGATACCCTCACCGCCATCCGGCTTCGCAAGCCGCTGGCGGAGATCGGTCGGGGCGTATACAGCAATGGCGAGCGTCACCTGCGCTCCCGCCTCGCCCTGGCCCGGCTGTACCCCCGGCGTTACTCGCCGAGACGGTGCGCCTCGCCGAGCGCTGCACTTTCTCGCTGGACGAGCTGCGCTACGAATATCCCGAGGAGCTGGTGCCCGAGGGCTACACTCCCAGTGCCTGGCTGCGCCATCTCACGCAGGCAGGCGCGAAACGCCGCTGGCCGGCGGGGGTTTCCGAGCCGGTGCGCCGTCAGCTCGAGCACGAGCTCGCGCTGATCGCCGAGCTGCGCTACGAGCCTTACTTTCTCACCGTACACGATGTGGTGCGCTATGCCCGTGAGCGGAACATCCTCTGCCAGGGGCGCGGCAGCGCCGCCAATTCGGCGGTGTGCTACTGCCTTGGTATCACCGAGGTGGATCCCGCGCGTTCCTCGTTGCTCTTCGAGCGCTTTATCTCCCGGGAGCGCGACGAGGCCCCGGATATCGACGTGGACTTCGAGCACGAGCGCCGCGAGGAGGTCATCCAGTACGTCTACCGCAAATACGGTCGTTCCCGGGCGGCGCTCGCGGCCACGGTGATCACTTACCGCCCCCGCAGCGCCCTGCGCGACGCCGGCCGGGCGCTCGGGTTGGCCGAGGACCAGCTGGGGCGGCTCGCCGGCGCCGTGCAGCGCTGGGAGGGCGGGGGCCTTGATGAGGAGCGGCTGCGCGAGGCGGGCTTCGACCCCGGCAATCCGCTGCTTCGCCGGGTGCTGCGCATGGCCCGGCAGCTGCTCGGCTTTCCGCGTCATCTCTCCCAACACGTCGGCGGCTTGGTGATTTCCCGCGGGCCGCTCGCGGAGCTGGTGCCCACCGAGAATGCCACCATGGTGGGGCGCACCGTTGTCCAATGGGACAAGGACGATTTGGAGTCCTTGGGCTTGTTGAAAGTGGACTGCCTGGCGCTTGGCATGCTCACTGCCATCCACAAGAGCTTTGATCTGCTGGAACGCCATCGCGGCCGCCGGCTGAGCTTGGCGAGCGTGCCGGCCGAGGTGCCGGCCGTCTACGAGATGATCTCGCGCGCCGATACGGTGGGTGTGTTTCAGGTGGAGAGCAGAGCCCAGATGGCCATGCTGCCGCGCCTGCGACCGCAAAACTTCTACGATCTTGTCATCGAAATCTCTCTCGTCCGCCCCGGCCCTATTCAGGGCGATATGGTGCACCCGTACCTGCGCCGCCGGGAGGGACTGGAGGCGGTCGATTATCCGAGCCCCGAGGTCGAGCGCGTGCTGGCGCGCACTCTGGGAGTGCCCATTTTCCAGGAGCAAGTCATGCAACTGGCCGTGGCGGCCGCCGGATTCAGCCCCGGCGAGGCGGACCGGCTGCGCCGGTCCATGGCCGCCTGGCGCCGCCGGGGCGGGCTCGGTCACTTCCGTGAACGGCTGCTGCGCGGCATGCGTGAGCGTGGCTATAGAAAGAATTTCGCCGAGCGTATCTTTGCGCAGATCCGGGGCTTCGGCGAATACGGCTTTCCGGAATCCCATGCCGCGAGCTTCGCGTTGCTGGTCTACGTCTCCGCCTGGCTCAAATGTTTCGAGCCCGCCGCTTTCACTTGCGCGTTGCTCAACAGTCAGCCCATGGGTTTCTATGCGCCCGCCCAGCTTGTGCGCGACGTCCGTGAGCACGGCGTGGAGGTGCGGGCCGTGGATGTAATGCGCAGCGAATGGGACTGCACGCTGGAGCCCGATGGCGAGCGGCTGGCGCTGCGTCTTGGGTTGCGTTTGGTCAAGGGGCTCTCGGCCGCCGGCGGCGAGCGCATCGTCCAGGCCCGCGCCACCCGAGCGTTTCGCGAGGTGCAGGATTTGGCCCGCCGGGCGCGGCTCTCGCGGCGCGATCTCAAAGCCCTGGCCGGTGCCGGGGCCCTGGCAGCGCTTGCCGGGCACCGCCGTGATGCCTGGTGGCAGGTGCTCGGCGTGGAACAGGATCTGCCCGTGTTCGAGGACGTGGAAATGGCAGAGCCTCGCTCCTTCCTGCGTGCGCCTACCGAGGCCGAGGACCTTGTCGCTGACTATAACGCCATGGGCCTTAGCCTCGGCCGCCACCCCATGGCGCTGCTGCGCCCCCGGCTCGAACGCCATCACTTTCGCACGGCGTCGGCGCTGCGGGAGATCGGCAACAAGCGCCTGGTGCGCGCGGCCGGCCTCGTCATCTCCCGGCAATGTCCGTCCGCCGCCAACGGCATCGTTTTCATTACCCTGGAGGATGAGACCGGCATGGTGAACGTCGTGGTCTGGAAGCGCATCGTGGATCGGTTTCGCAGGATCGTGGCGGGGGCGCGTCTGCTGGGGGCGATCGGCGTCTGGGATCGCCGTGGTGAGGTCGCGCATCTCATCGCCGGGCGATTGGAGGACCACACGCACCTGTTGGGCGCATTGCGCACGAGGAGCCGGGATTTTCAGTGAAGGCGGCCATTTGGGGCGCGCTCTGCCGGCGGCCTTTGAATGCGGCCGACGGGAACATGCCGCCCTTCGGGTTGTCTGCCTATCCGGGCAGGGTGGCAATTGACACGCGGCTCGGCGGACATTCCCTGCCGCCTCAGCCCCCAGCCAGTCCCGCTTCCACCGCGCTCGTGGTGCTTGAATCTGGCCACGCTTTAGCGGCGGGCGGCATGGGGTGCCCCAGCCAATGAAAACGCGACGGCGGCGCGTTTTTCGATAGCGCCCCGGGGCGCGCTGCCCGCCCTGAGTCGACAGGAGCTAATCACAATGCAAGAACTCAACAATCTGGAGCAGCTGCTCGAGCGCATCGACGAGGCCGCAGAGGGGAGTGGTCAAGTTTCGCTGCGCGAGATCATGGAGACGGTGGGGCGCAGGTCCTTTGGGCCAATTTTGCTGCTCGCAGGGCTTGGCAGCGCGGTGCCGGTCATCGGGGGCATCCCGGGCGTGCCGATCGTCATGGGAATATTCGGGTTGTTGACCGCCGGACAATTGCTCTTTGGCAGGCGCTACTTCTGGCTGCCGCGCTGGCTGGTCGAGCGTTCCGTGGCACGAGGCAAGATTCAGAGGACACTGCAGTGGCTGCACCGGCCGGCGCGGTCCGTCGATCGGTTGCTGCGGCCCCGCCTCATGATGTTCACCCAAAGCCTCGGAACCTACGCCATCGCGCTCACCTGCGTCCTCATTGCGGCCGCCATGCCGCTCATGGAACTCGTGCCGTTCAGCGCCGCCGTGGCCGGTCTCGCCATCGCCGCTTTCGGCCTTGCCCTGATCGCCAACGACGGCCTGCTGGCGTTGTTCGCCTACTTTTTTACAGCCGCGACGTTCGGAACCGTTCTTTACGGTTTCGCCTGAACGATTCGCGATGAGGTGTCCTCGCACGTCAGCGGAGGCGAAAAAGCGCAGACGGCAGCAAAGCGCCTGCGCCTTCCGCTGTTAAAGTCCGGCCGCGCAGTAAAGCCTGCCACGCAAGCGAGACCGTCGATGTGGCCAGATCGCGCGGCGCAGTAAAGCGCGGGATTGCTGATATCGCCTCGGTCCGGGTGGAAACCGCTGGTCAATCCACGGGGCGTTGGGAGCCCGCCGCCGTGCGCGATGGCGGCTGACCGGGTGCTGTTTGGGTTTGCGCCGCGGGCGGCTCCGCGTTCGCCGAGCCGTAGGACGGCGTCGTGGCCGGCGCGCTCTGGGTAAATTTGACCGTTATCTCGTCGATGATCTCCGCAAGCTGCTCCAGGAGCACCGGCTCGTAGTTGCCGTTATCGGAGTTTCTGAGCCGCGTGAACACCCGCTCGAGCTTTTTGCGCTGGGACTCGGCGATGGAGCGGGCGCTGGCGTCTTCAGCGGTGGTATCGAGGCAGAGCACGTCGCGTTGCGCGTGGGTGCGATGCATGACGGCGGCGTGGTGGTAGAGGGCTCGGCCAAGCACGACGTAGGGGAAATTGAGGTTACGTGCCGGGCCGACGCGCAGTTCCTGGCCGCCGAGCGGTAGACCCAGAATCTTCACTTCGCCGATGCGTTTGTAGGAGAACCAGGCCGAGGTGCCGCCAACCACCGAGCCGATCGCCGCGCCGAGCAACAGCGAGGCCCCGCCCACGGCGAGATCGAAGCCGGAGCCCAGCGCGGCGCCGCTGATCGCGCCGGTGGCGATCAACTGGTTTTTCTTGAGCCCCCACATGTTCCAGCTTTCCAGCGAGAAGAGATCCTGCTCGATGACCTCGATCTCCGTCTCCTCGCGCTTGAGGTCCTCGTAGTCATAGATCTTCTCGATCTGGCGGCGCCCTTGTCGCTCGCGGCGGCGCAGCTTGCTGCGGTATTCTTCGGCAAGGCTCGCCTCCTTGGCCGTCGGGTCTTCATCGGCGGCGATCCGCTTGGCGACCGTCAACGTGATCATCTCGGCGAGCATCTCGGCAATCGCGTACGACCCGCGCTTTCGCCGGGCCCGGCGATCCTCCTCGAGCGTCGCCACGGCGCGGGCCAACGGCGCCCGCCATTCCTGCTTCAGCTGACCGAACGCCTTGAGCAGCTCCAGACGCTTTTGGAACTCGGCGGTGACGGCGTTGAACACACGCACGATCTTGAAGTACTGCTCGAGCGCCGCGCTCCACTCGTCGATGTAGCTGTCGTTGCGGATCATGTTGATCAGCGCGATGCTCGGCTGGCCGGTCCAGCGCAGGATCTCCATTTCGGCCTCGTATTCTTCCCCATAGGGGCGTGAGCCATCGATCACGTACAGGATGCCGGCACCGTCGATCAAGGGTTTGAGCAGCTCGCACTCATCCGGGAAGCGCCCGGATTTTTCATGTTCCTCGACGAACTGCCGAACGACGGCCATCCGCTCGGCGGCGCTCGTGGCACGCGCTTTCATCCAGGCCAGGGCCTGCCTTGCGCGCTGGAAACCGGGGGTATCCACCAGGATGTATTGGACCTCGCCGTCCACTTTCATGGGGAAGTGCCGGCATTTGACCGTAGTGCCCGGAATGGGCGATATCTGCACCGAGTTGTCCTGGGCCAGCGTGGCAACGATACTGGACTTACCCTTGTTGGGATGGCCCACGACAGCGAAAGCAGGAGCGGACATCAGGCGGCCTCTGCAGACACGGGAAGGAAGTCCATGCGAGAATCGCCACGACTCTGCAAGCGTTTCTTCCACACGTCCAGATCGTCCGGATCGGCCGGGACGAACTCGCGTTTGTGATCGAACATGATCGGGGTCACGGTGATCAATCGCTCGGAGCCCACCGCCTCGCGCAAGGCATCCAGGAAATCCATGAATTCCAGCAGCGGCGGCTCCCACGACTTCACCGCCACGAGAATGTCGGGATTGTGCTTCGCCTTTGCCACGGCGTCGATCGTCTGCTCATCCTCATCAAGCGAATCCATTCGCCCCGCATAGAGCATCCGCTCGACCGCCACCCCCATGGTCCGTTGGAACAGGCGATCGAATTGCTCCTCGTCGGCACTGATTCCGGCCCAGTTGATCAGATAGGCGCTCGGGGTGTTGCGATCCAAGCCGGGCGCGGGAAACGGTGCGTCCTTCAAGGAGCTGTACTGCATGTGCACTTCGGGTTCGGTCGCCGCGGTCTCGATGAAGGCACGGTTCATCCGGTCGAGAATCTGCAGGGCGCCGGGCGCATGGACAAGCGCGGTTTTCAGCGCCTCGTCCAGGCGCCAGTGAGCGAGGGCGAAAAGGCCCAGCCGAGGCAGGAGGCCGTAGCAGGCGATCGCCATGAGCAAGAACGGCCACCATTGACCGAGCACGACGACATCCGGCGAATCGCCCGGGGCATTGGGAAGAATGCCGTGATCGAAGCGGAAGTAGCGGGTGGCGTCGATGATCTCCAGGGACGGAACCGCGCCGGGCAGCCAGGCCCGCCAGGGCCAGGCGAGATCGGTGATCAGCGCATGGAAGCTCTGCGAATCGACGGTGAGCGTGGTGCTCCAGCCGAAAGCCAGATCCGAGACGGTGACCAGATAGAGGCAGCCGGCCAGCGCGCCGACGTTGAACGCCACGGCGACAATCTGCGAATAGCGCAGGATTAGCCATTTCTGCACGTGGCCATAGGCCAAATGACTCGCCTTGTGGCGCCCCAAGGCGGCTTCCAGAGAGAGGCGATGCTCGGCGGGCAGGTAACGCGCCGCAATGCCGACGAGTCGACCGGGGCTCAGCGATCCGATGACATCCTGTACCTGCCGCGCGCCGGGCACCCGCTGCAGCAGATTCCTCGGCAAAACCACGATCGCGGTCAAAAGCAGAAGAAGCAGCTGAACGCCGACGAAGGCGGCGAGGACGTTCACGACATTGACCGGTCGCGTGCCGTCGTAGGAGAAAATACCCAACGCGGCGCCCCAACCGATGAGCAGCCCCAATAGGGCCACAACCAGCCCCATCCGGCGGAGCGTCCTCACGGCGGTATCGCCGGCTTGCGTGGGTCGCTGCCGATTCGTCTCCCGCAACCACTGCCGAAGCTGGTCGCGGGGCTTGCCGGAAAGGTCCGCGAACTGCTGACCGATGGCCCGATCGCGACGGCGAAGCTCGGAATGGTTGAGATCCGCGTCGCGATCCACCTGGACGCTCAGATCCACCAGGTCCGCTAGGATCGGGCGCTCGGCGACGTTACTTTCATTCATGGTGATGCCCTATAACTCAGGCGGCGCCAGGCAGGCCGTGCCCTACGATTCACGGCGGCCGCCGGGCCGCCCGCGAACCGGGCCTGCCTGCGCCGCCGCACAAGTGCGCTCGCCGATATCGGCGTTGCCGTGCCAGAGGTCTTTACCATCTTGGTTCCCAGCGGGCCGCGGCGTAAGGTGAGAACCGCTTTATATACCGTTTCTGCTCGGAGGCATGCAATGGACTACCGCCATCTCGGCTCCACCGGTCTCGAGGTCTCTCGTATCTGCCTGGGGACAATGACCTATGGCTCGCCTGCCTGGGGCGAGTGGGTCCTCGATGAGGAGCACAGCCGTCCCTTCATCCGCCGGGCCCTGGAGCTGGGCATCAATTTTTTCGACACCGCCGATATGTATTCCGATGGCCTTTCCGAGGAGGTATTGGGACATGCTCTGCGCGACTTCGCAACCCGGGAAGAGGTTGTCATCGCCACCAAGGTTTTCATGCCGATGGGCAAGGGCCCCAACCGGCGCGGGCTCTCGCGCAAGCATATTATGCATGCCATCGATGCCTCGCTGCGTCGGCTGCACACCGACTACGTGGATCTCTATCAGATTCACCGGTGGGATTATGAGACCCCCATCGAGGAAACGATGGAGGCGCTGCACGATATCGTAAAGGCTGGCAAAGCCCGTTACATCGGCGCCTCCAGCATGTTCGCCTGGCAGTTTGCCAAGGCGCAGCATGCGGCGGAGCGGCGCGGCTGGCCCCGTTTTGTGAGCATGCAGCCCATGTATAACCTGATCTACCGCGAGGAGGAGCGGGAGATGCTGCCGCTATGCGCCGATCAGGGCATCGGAGTGATTCCCTGGAGTCCCCTCGCCCGCGGCGTGCTCGCCGGCACCCGCCCGCCCGGCAGCGAAGGCAGGACGCTGCGGGCACGCGCGGATGAGAAAATCAAACTCTGGAGCCTGGGACAACAGGTGGACTACCCCGTGATCGGCGCGAATCAGGCCGTGGCCTCCGATCGCGGTATTTCGACGGCGCAGAGCGCGCTCGCCTGGCTCC
>NZ_JBXWZQ010000104.1:0-13717 GCF_059432795.1 Nitrococcus sp.
AGCACGATCAACCAATGCGTGGTGCTCACGGCGACACCTCAGAATTCCCAAAGCAATGACACGACATGCGGCAACCTGACCCTGACCTCACGCGGTCAGAAAGGCATCAGTGGAACAGGCAGTGTCGAGGACTGCTGGTAACGAATGCCGAACTCCTATAGAATGTGAACCAATACGCATATTCATGCCGGCGATCGAGCGGGCACACCCGCATTCGAAGGCTTGAATAAGCATTGTTCCAATCCCGCAGGCGTGATCGTCAAGGAGGACTCATGCGCGCCAATCGGGGCGTTACGCTCATCGAATTGCTCGCTGCCCTTAGCATTCTCGCGTTGCTGACCCTCGCCGCCTCACCCGCGCTGTTCCGCTGGATCCACGGCAACCGCCTCACCGCGGGCATCAATCGATTCCATCGCACTTTGGCACTGGCACGCAGCCAAGCCGTGGAGCACAGCGGTCATGTGGTCGTCTGCAAAAGCCGCGACGGGCATCGCTGTATTGCATCGGGAGGCTGGGAGCAGGGTTGGCTGGTCTTCCTCGACCCTCTCGGAGACGAGCAATGTCGAGACGGTGATGGTGACGGGCGTTGCGATCTCGACGATGGCGCGATCATCCGCTCGGCGCGAGGCTATGGGCCCGGCCTCACTCTGCGCGGCACCGGCAATACCGCAGACGCCATCGCCTTCAAAGGCAGCGGCTTTTCCGAAGGTTATCCAGGAACGCTCACGCTTTGCAATGATTCCGGCGCGGCACGCGCGCTGGTGCTCTCGATGCAGGGACGTGTCCGGCTTACCCACCCAGGCCAGGAGACTCTGCAATGCCCGCCTTGATCGCGGTTAGCCGACCCGTTGCGGGCGGCGCTGAATCGCGCGTTGCAAATCGCGCGGCAGTGAGAACACCACGTCTTCGGCGTGATGCCCGGGATCATGCTCGGGCCGCTCGACGCCCCACTCCACTAGTTGATCCACCACCCCACGGACCAGGATCTCCGGTGCGGACGCCCCGGCCGTGATGCCGATGACCTCCCGGCCCTCGAACCAGACCCGATCCAAATCCGCAGCCGTGTCGATCTGATACGCCGGCACACCGATGCGCTCGGCCAACTCGCGAAGGCGCCGGGTATTGGAGCTGTTGCCAGAGCCGACCACGATCATCACATCCACTTGCCGTGCCAAACCCATAACCGCATCCTGGCGATTCTGAGTCGCATAGCAGATATCGTCCCGAGTCGGCCCTTGGATCTCCGGGAAGCGCTCGCGCAAGGCGCTGACCACTCGGGCGGTATCGTCCATCGACAGCGTGGTCTGGCTGACATAGGCGAGATCATCGGCATTGCGGACCTCGAGTTGCGCGACGTCTTCCGGTCCCTGCACCAGATAGATCGCGCCGCGCTCGGACCCATTGCCCACATACTGACCGATCGTGCCCGCGACCTCGGGGTGCCCGTCATGGCCTATGAGGATAACTTCCCGGCCCTCGCGCGCGTGCTTTTGCACCTCGATGTGAACCTTGGTGACCAGCGGGCAAGTCGCATCGAATACGCGTAAACCGCGCTCCGCGGCCTCCGCCCGGACGGCCTTTGACACGCCGTGGGCGCTGAAGATCACCGTGCTGCCGTTGGGGACCTCGGCCAGTTCCTCGACGAACTGGGCACCTTTGCCCCGCAGGTCCTCGACGACGCTGCGGTTATGCACCACTTCGTGGCGCACGTAGATCGGTGCGCCGAACGCCTCTAGCGCCTTCTCCACGATGCTAATCGCCCGTTCGACTCCCGCGCAGAAGCCCCGCGGATTGGCAAGGAGAATTCTGGGCATAGTGCAACCAACTACTGTCAGTATGGACAGGGCAGTATCGCATGCCTGACCGTCAGACCCAACCCATATTCTGCCCCCGGCCGAACTCTTTTACCGGCCATCCCGCCGGCCGGTAGCGTCTCAGGTGCAGCGGCGCTCGAAGGCCATATGCAGGAGCAGCGCCACGACCCCCAGCGTGATCGCACTGTCGGCCACGTTGAAGGCCGGCCAATGCCAAGGGCCATAGTGCACATCAATGAAGTCGATCACATGACCATAGAACAAGCGATCGATCACGTTGCCGAGCGCGCCCCCGATAATCAGGCCGAGCGCCCCCGCCAACCAGCGCTCTCGCACCGGCAGCTCGGCGAGCCAATGCAGCAGAAACCCGCAGACCCCCACCGCCGCTGCAATGAAGAACCAGCGCTGCCAGCCCGATTGCGTGCTCAGGAAGCTGAATGCGGCGCCACGATTGTAGCTCAAGGTCAAACTGAACAGCCGCCCGAGCGGCATCGGCTGATAAGGGGCAAGCCAGGTTTGAGCGAGGATTTTGGTCGCCTGATCAAGCAAAATGACCAGCGCCGCCGTCAGGAGGCCGAAGCGCAACACCCGTGTTCTCCCCGATCAGGCAAACCGCCGCGCTTCCCCCGCCCCCGCCACGTTGCTGACGCAGCGGCCGCAGAGGTCGGGGTGCTCGCGGTCCATGCCCACGTCTTCGCGCCGTTGCCAGCAGCGCACGCACTTGACGTGCGTCGAGGGCGAGACCACCAGGGCGAGCTCGGTGCCGTCGTTCAGAGTCACCGCCACCGCCTCCGCCGGGCAGGCAGAGAACTCATGGACGCGGGCCTCGGAGGTGATCAGCAGGAAACGCAACTCGTCGCCCAACGCCTCCCACTCCTCCTTCAAGGCCGCAGAGCAGTAGATCTCGACCACGGCTTCCAGGCTCGCGCCAAGCACACTGGCGTTGCGCAACTCCTCGATGCGCTTGTTCACGGCTTCGCGAAGCGCCAAGAGCCGTGACCAAAAAGCCCGGTCGAAAGGCCCTTCGCTCAATGGCTGCAAACCCGCATACCATTCGGCGAGGAACACGGACGGCTCGCGCGGAGTCGGCATATGCTCCCAGATCTCCTCGGCGGTGAAACTCAGAATCGGCGCCAACCAGCGCGTCAGCGCCTCGGCGATATGGCGCATCGCCGTCTGGCAGGAGCGGCGCGCGAGACTCTCGGCCTGCGTCGTATACTGGCGGTCTTTGATGACATCCAGATAAAATCCGCCCATATCGAGCACGCAGAAATGGTGCACCCGCTGGTAAACCTGATGGAAATCGTACTCCGAATAGGCTTGCTGAACGCTCTGTTGAATCTGCCAGGCACGGTCCATGGCCCAGCGGTCCAGCACCAGCATCTGTTCGGGTGCCACGGCATGCCGCGCCGGATCGAAACCGGCCAAATTGCCGAGTAGAAAGCGCGCGGTATTGCGAATCCGACGATAGGCATCCGCCGTGCGTTTCAGAATCTCGTCGGACACCGCCATCTCGCCGCGATAGTCGGTGGAAGCGACCCAGAGCCGAAGCACGTCGGCTCCCAAGGTCTTCATGACGGTCTGCGGCGCCACCACATTGCCGCGCGATTTGGACATCTTGCGGCCCTGCTCGTCGACCGTGAAGCCATGCGTCAGAACCGCGCGATACGGCGGTGCGCCGCGCACCATCATCGAGGTCAACAGGGAGGACTGGAACCAGCCCCGGTACTGATCCGAGCCTTCGAGGTAGAGATCGGCCGGCTGGCCCAGCTCCTCGCGCCTTTCGAGCACGGTCGTGTGCGTGGTGCCCGAGTCGAACCACACATCGAGGATATCGGTCACCTTCTCATAGCGCTCCGCCTCGGCGCCGAGCAGCTCCGCGGGCTCCAGCTCGAACCAGGCATCGATGCCCTCGCGCTCGATGCGCTGCGCCAACGCCTCGATGAGCTGCGCCGTGCGCGGATGGGGCGCGCTGCTGTCGCGATCCACGAAAAGCGCGATCGGCACGCCCCAATTACGCTGGCGCGAGATACACCATTCCGGACGATTGCGCACCATGGCATCCATGCGTGCCTCACCCCACTGCGGGTACCAGCGAACCTGCGGCAAGGCGGCAAGCGTTCGCTCGCGCACGCCATGGGATTCGAGATTGAGGAACCACTGTGGCGTCGCGCGGAAGAGAATCGGCGTCTTGTGACGCCAGCAATGGGGGTAACTGTGTTCGTAGCGCTCGTGCTTGAGCAGCATGTCGCGTTTCACCAACAGCTCGATGATGGCCGTGTTGGCGTCGAATACGAGCTGACCGGCGAAAAGCGCCGTACCCGGCAAAAACCGCCCCGTGGCGTCGACGGGATTTTCCAGCGGCAGATCGTAGCGCTGCCCCGTGAGATAGTCGTCACTTCCGTGTCCGGGCGCGGTATGCACCGCGCCGGTGCCCGTGTCGGTGGTCACGTAATCGCCAAGCACCACCGGCACCACACGCTCGTAGAACGGGTGGCGCAATTGCAGGTATTCCAGCTCGGCCCCGCGACAGGTCCGACCGACGACCTCATAGGCGCCCACTTCATAACGCGCCAACGCCTGCTCGTGCAGCGCCGCGGCCAGCACCAGATACTCGCGGCCGCCCTCCACGGCGACCAGTAGATACTCGAGTTCCGGGTGCACGGTCACCGCCTGGTTCGCCGGCAACGTCCAGGGAGTCGTGGTCCAGATGACCACGGACAGCCGAGACGCGGCGTCGACGCGCACGCCGAAGCGCTCGGCGAAATCGGCACTGGCAACCGCCGGGAAACGAACGTCGACCGCTGGCGAGACGTGCGGTTCGTATTCCACCTCCGCTTCCGCCAGCGCCGAACCGCAGTCCATACACCAATGGACCGGCCGGTAGCCGCGTTTGAGGTGCCCCTTGGCGACGATATCGCCTAGGACACGCAGGATATCGGCCTCGGTCTGGAAGTCCATGGTGAGATAGGGATGGACCCAATCGCCCAGCACACCCAGACGTTCGAAATCTCGTCGCTGACCCTCGACCTGCGCCGCCGCAAAACGCCGACACGCCGCGCGAAACGCTTTCGGGGTAACCGTTTTACCGCGCTCCGCAAGTCCCTGCTCGACTTTGTGCTCGATCGGCAGACCATGGCAGTCCCATCCCGGGACATAGGGGACGTCCAGTCCATCTAGAACGCGACTTTTGACAATGATGTCCTTCAGGATCTTGTTGACCGCGTGACCGATATGAATCTCACCGTTCGCATACGGCGGGCCGTCGTGCAGGATGAAACGCTCGCGTCCCCGTCGGGCGTTGCGGATCCGATCGTAGAGGTTTTCGCGCCGCCACTGCTCCGCGCGTGCAGGCTCGCGCTGGGCGAGATTGGCACGCATCGGGAAGGCCGTTTTGGGGAGATTCAGCGTCTCTTTGTAGTCGGTCACAGTGTCTGCCTGCCGTTATACCTGATTACTGGCCTAGCCGGCGATCCGCTGCCTGAAATAGGCTTTAGCCTCTTCCACATCCCGTGCAATCTGCTCACTCAGCGCATCAAGAGAAACGAACCGGCGCTGACCGCGCAGCCGGCGAAGGAATTCGACCTCGATGTGCCGACCATAGAGATCACCCTTGAACTCCAGCAAGTGAACTTCCAACACGATCTGGCGACCGTCGACGCTGGGTCGGTCCCCGACGCTTGCCACCCCCACAGGAGCCCCGTCCACTCCCCGCACGTGGACGGTGAAAATCCCCTCGATCGGCGGCCGGCGACGATGCAGCGGAATATTGGCCGTGGGCCAACCCAGGCGGCGTCCCAGACGGTCACCGCGCGCCACGCGACCCGAGATTCGATACGTTCGCCCCAACAGATGGGCGGCCAGTTCCAGATTCCCCGCTTCGAGTGCCTCGCGCACTGCGGTACTGCTGACCCGGCCGCTGTCCAACGCTACCGTGGGCATTCGGGTGAGATCGAAGCCGTGATCCGTTGCCGCCCGCTCGAGCAACGTGTAGTCGCCCCGGCGTCCACGGCCGAACCGGAAGTCGTCACCCACCAGTAAAAACCGCACTCCCAGCCTAGCGACCAAAACTTCCCGAACGAACGCCTCGGCCTCCATGACCGCCAGGCGCGGACCGAATCTGAGGCACAGCACCCGCTCCACCCCGGCCTGCTCCAGCGCCAGGAGCTTGTCCCGCAAGCCGGTTATGCGCGCCGGCGCGGCCGCATCGGCAGCGAAATACTCCCGCGGGTGCGGTTCGAATGTCACCACCACCGCCGGCATGCCCCGCTCACCCGCTGCAACTTGTAACCGCTGCAGCACCGCCAAATGGCCCCGGTGCACGCCGTCGAAGTTGCCGATGGTTGCGGCGCACGCGCGATGGCGATCCCGAAGATTGTGGAGGCCGCGAATGAGCTCCATGCCAGGACGCTCCGGAAAATCTGAAATTATAAGGCACGCATGGACCTTGCAGCCATGCCGCCTTGCGCTGCCATGGGCGGTTCCCTAAGGCTCGAAAGACGCAGGCCCGTCAGGCGCAATGCCGCAAAATAGACGAGCGCACCCAGGGCGATGGCCGCGATCAGCATGAGCACACGTTGATAAATGCCGGCCTGCAGCCAAACCTCCGTGTGGCTTCCCGGCCAGTATAAAACCAACGCCATCACCAGTGTGGCGAGCACCGTCTGGCGCAGAAGCGCTCGCCATCCGGCCTTGGGTTGAAAAACGCCCCGGCGACGCAGCCCGCGATAGAGCAGAGCCGCATTCACCGTAGCCGCCACCGCCGTGGCGAAAGCAAGCCCGGCATGACCGAACGGCGTATCGATGAGCAACACCACCGAGGAGGTACTCAGGACCATATTCGTGATCAGTGCCGCTGACGCACACTTCACGGGGGTCAGCGTATCCTGGCGCGCGAAGTAACCGGGTGCGAGTATTTTCACCAGCACGAACCCGAGCAAGCCCAGCGCATAGGCAATGAGGCTCAGGCTGGCCAAGCGCACGTCCTCGGCCGTGAAAGCGCCGTATTGGAACAAAGTCGCAAGAATCGGCCCGGCAAGCAATGCCAATCCGACACTCGCCGGCACGATCAATACCAAAACCAGCCGCAACGCCCAGTCCAGGGTATGGCTGAACGACTGCGCCGATTGCTGGGCATGCTCTTGCGACAGACGGGGCAGAATGACGGTGCCCAGAGCCACGCCGAAGACTCCGAGCGGAAACTCCATCAGGCGGTCGGACCAGTACAGCCAGCTTATGCTCCCGGTCATCAGGAAAGACGCAAGAATCGTATCCACCAGCAGATTGATTTGCTGCACGGATGTCCCGAACAACGTCGGGCCCATCAACCGCAAAATGCGCTGCACGCCCGGGTCCGACCAGCGTGGCAATGCCACGCTGAGAAGCCGGCGGCGCGCGAGAAAGGGCAACTGCAAGAGCAGTTGCAGCCACCCGGCCACGAGCACGGCGATCGCGAGCGCGAGCACGCCCTGCTCGAGCCTGGGCGCCAGCCAAACGACCGCGGCAATTAGCGACAAATTGAGCAGCACCGGGGCGATGGCCGGCGGGCCGAAGGAGCCATAGGTATTCAAGACGGCGCCGGCACAGGCTGTCAGCGAGATTAGTGCCAGATACGGGAAAGTCAGCCGCAGCATCTGCACTGCGAGTTCAAAGCGCTCGGCGTCTTCGCCGAAGCCGGGCGCGAAGAGCGTCACCACCCACGGTGCCCCGAGCACTCCAAGCGCGGTGATCAGGATTACACACACGCCGAGAGTGCTGGCGGTTCGTGCCACCAGGCGGCGCACCTCCGCGTGGCTGCGCTGAGCGCGGTACTCGGCCAGCACCGGCACAAAAGCCTGCGAGAACGCGCCTTCGGCAAAGAGCCGGCGCATGAAGTTGGGGATCTTGAAGGCAACGAAGAAGGCATCCGTTGCCGCCGAGGGTCCGAAGGTTACGCCGATGACGACATCGCGTACCAACCCCAGCGTCCGCGAGAGGAAGGTCAAGGAACCGAAAGTGGCGACCGATCGTAGCGATCCCTTGCCCACACCGTGCTCCAACCGAAAGCGGCCGTCCCTCGCTGCTTGGTCACGCGGGCGGCACCCACGGATAGCGCGGCGCCGCAGACCAGCCGGCGCGGCCATCCCTTGTTGACACAAGCCGGTTAGACTAGCATATTATCCCGCTTTGCAGTGCCCAGGCCCCAGAAAGGAGAGCAACCTTGGCCAATACCGCCACCGCTAAGAAGCGTGCCCGTCAGGCCGTACGGCGCCGCCAGGCCAATCAGTCGCAGCGCTCGATGATGCGCACCTCCGTGAAGCGGGTCATCCGCGCCATCGAGACGGGTGATCCGAACAAAGCCGAGGACGCTTTTCGTCAGGCGGTGCCGATCGTCGATCGGATGGTCGGCAAGGGCCTGATCCACAGGAACAAGGCCGCCCGGCAGAAGAGCCGCCTGAATAAGCACATTCGCGCTCTGCAGGGCTAGCACGGGCGCGTTGCCGGTGCGGCTACGCCGCCGCGTCCGTGAGCACCAGGTTGTCGCGGTGTATGAGTTCCGGCTCATCCACGTAGCCGAGCAACTCCTCGATCCGCCGCGACGACTGAGCCTGAATAATCGCCGCCTCCTGCGCGCCATAGTTGACTAGCCCGCGCGCAATCTCCCGCCCATCCGGAGCAACGCAGAGCACCACGTCGCCGCGTGAGAAATGACCTTCGACCCGAGTCACGCCGACCGGCAACAAGCTGCGGCCCGCTTCGCGGAGCACCTTTACCGCGCCGGCATCCAACCAGATACGCCCGCGTACCTGAAGCTGATTGGCGAGCCACCGCTTGCGCGCCACCAGGCGCTCGCAGGCCGGCTGCAGCAGTGTACCCAGTGACTCGCCACTATACAGCCGGGGCAGCACGTCCGCCTCGTGCCCAGAGGTGATCACTGTTGCGGCACCTGAGCGAGCCGCGCGCGCCGCCGCAAGCACTTTTGCGCGCATCCCACCGCTGCCCAGCACTCCCGGCGCTTCTGAGCACATCGACAGCAGACTCGGATCACCCGCGTTGGCCTCGCCGATCAAGCGGGCCTGCGGGTTGCAACGCGGGTCGGCGTCGTACAACCCGGCCTGATCGGTAAGAATCACCAACAGGTCCGCTTCCAACAGATTGGTTACGAGCGCGGCCAATGTGTCGTTGTCACCGAAGCGAATCTCATGGGTGGCGACCGTGTCGTTTTCGTTCACCACGGGGATAACTCCCAGATCGAGCAGTGCTCGCAATGTCGTGCGGGCATTGAGATAACGCTGGCGATCGGCGAGGTCCTCGTGGGTTAAGAGAATCTGCGCGGTATGGCGCCCGTAATGCTGAAAACCGCGTTCGTAGGCCTCTACCAGCCCCATCTGGCCAACGGCGGCCGCAACCTGCTGTTGATAGAGCTCGCGCGGCCGCCGCACCCAGCCCAGACGTTGCATGCCTTCGGCCACCGCACCGGAGGAGACGAGCACCACTCGAACTCCGAGCTTCTGCAACGCGACGATCTGTTCTACCCAACTTTGAATGCGGTTGCGCTCCAGCCCACGGCCTTCATTGGTAACGAGCGCGCTGCCGACCTTGACGACCCATTGGCGTGCGCCACTCAGCCCCTCCGGCCGGCTCATCGCAGTGCTTCCCCTACGGAGGCGTTCGCGGCGCGAGCCTGCAGATGGGCCATGATGCGTTGGCAAAGGAAGGCGCAGCCTTCACCGGTTCTGGCGGAGACCCAGAATACCTCGCCCTCCCAGCCCAAACGATGCACCAGGCGCTCGTGGATGCGGTGATGCTCCGCCGCCGGGATCTGGTCGAGCTTATTGAACACCAGCCAGCGCTCGCGCTTCGACAAATCGGTGCTGAACTGAGCAAGCTCTTGCTCGATCACCCGCACATCCTCCACAGGACCTTCATCCGGCGGGCAGGCCCGGGCGACATCGACCAGATGCAACAGCAGCCGTGTGCGGCTGAGGTGTTTGAGAAATCGCGTTCCCAGCCCCGCTCCGCCGGCTGCGCCCCGGATCAGCCCCGGGATGTCGGCCACCACGAAGCTGCGGCTCGACTCCACGCGAACCACGCCGAGGTGCGGATGCAACGTCGTGAACGGATAATCGGCCACCCGGGGGCGGGCAGCCGAGATTGCGCGCAGTAACGTTGATTTGCCGGCGTTGGGCAATCCCAGAAGCCCGACATCGGCCAACACCTTGAGCTCCAGGCGCAGGGTCAGACGCTCACCGGGCGTCCCCGCGGTGGCACGGCGCGGAGCCCGGTTCGTGGGCCGCTTGAAGTGACAGTTGCCCAGCCCGCCACGCCCGCCGCGGGCCACCAGCAGGCGCTGCGCATCGCGAATCAGATCGCCCAGGCATTCGCCCGTTTCCTCGGCCGTTACCATGGTGCCGATCGGCACCGGCACCATGAGGTCGGCGCCGCTGCGTCCGCTCATCTGACGCCCTTTCCCGGACTCCCCCGCTGCGGCCACGAACCGCCTTTTGTGCCGGAAATCCACGAGGGTGTTCAGGCCCTCGGTGGCCTCGAGATAGATGCTGCCGCCGCGCCCGCCATCCCCGCCGTCCGGGCCGCCGCGAGGGATATACTTCTCGCGCCGGAAGCTCGCACAACCGTTCCCGCCGTCTCCGGCATGCACATGAATGGTTGCTTCATCGACAAACTTCATCGCTCGTTAGCCCGTCACTCCGCGCGCGGATGGAGCCATCGCTACTTCGCACGCCCTGGCATACGCCGGCCGGGCACCCGATACGGACACACCCGCTTGGCTACAGCATACGGCATGGGCGCACCTGCTGGCCGGCTATCACCATAAAAAAAGCCCCGTGCGACAACGGGGCTTGTCCCGAACCGGTCACTCCCTCGGCTCAGTCGGCGGGTTGCACGCTCACGAAACAACGTTTGTACGGGCCCCTGCGCTTGAACATCACTTGGCCATCGACCTTGGCATACAGCGTGTGATCGTGACCGAGCCCGACGTTTTCTCCCGGATGGAAGCTGGTCCCGCGTTGGCGAACCAGTATATTGCCCGCATGCACGCTCTGCCCGCCGAAGCGCTTGACTCCAAGTCGCTTGGAGTGCGAATCGCGCCCGTTGCGTGTACTGCCGCCTGCCTTCTTGTGCGCCATGGTCCGGATTTCCTCAGCTGTACGTTAACTGGCTGCGCTCGCCGTAATGCCGGTGATCTTTACCTCGGTATAGTGCTGGCGGTGACCGTGGCAGCGATTATAGTGCTTGCGACGCTTGAATTTGCGCACCTCGATTTTACGGTTTCGCCCCTGCGCGATCACCTCGGCGCTGACACGCCCGCCCTCGACCAGCGGCGCGCCGATCTGAACATCGCTGCCATCGGCTATCATCAGCACCTGATCGAAATCGATAGCGCTACCCTGCTCCACATCGAGTTTCTCGACGCGCAGCGTATCGCCCTCGCTGACGCGGTACTGCTTACCACCCGTCTTGATGACGGCGTACATGAGCACTCTCCCCTTGCCTCGACCCGCGGCCGCGTAAAGCGTGATAATGTAGCGATATACGCGCAGAGCGTCAATTAATTACGGCCTCAGCTTGACACCCTGGCGCCCCCCCAATAGCATTCCAGCCCGGCGCCACGCAGCACGCCTAAGGAGCCCTGCTCCCTATGGACCTCGACCCGATCCGGGCACTCGTAGCAAATGACATCGAGGCCGTCAATCAGCTCATTCTAGAGCGGCTGAGCTCGGACGTTGCCCTCATCAACCGTTTGGGCAGCTACATCATCAATAGCGGCGGCAAACGGTTGCGCCCATTGGTCGTGCTGCTCGCCGCGCGCGCGTGCGGCTGCCGCGGGCAAAAACACATATTGCTTGCGGCTATCGTCGAGATGATCCATACGGCCACGCTTCTTCACGACGACGTGGTAGACGAGTCCGACATGCGCCGGGGCCGGGAAACGGCACGCCAGGTCTGGGGCAACGGCGCGAGTGTCCTGGTGGGAGATTTCCTCTACACGCGCGCCTTCGAAATGATGGTGGAGCTGCAGCGTACGGCGGTGATGGAAATCTTCTCACGTGCCACCAATACCATCGCCGAGGGCGAGGTTCTGCAGCTGCTCAACATCCATGACCCCAACGTCACGGAGGAGCGCTATCAGGACGTCATTTTTCGCAAGACGGCGGCGCTATTCGAGGCCGGGTGTCGGCTCGCCGCCTTGCTCGGCGAGCGCTCGGTAGCGGACCAAATGGCCATGGCGGCCTACGGCCGGCATTTGGGGACGGCATTTCAGCTGGTTGACGACGCGCTCGATTACGATGGCAACGTCGAGGAGATCGGGAAAAACATCGGCGACGACCTGGCCGAGGGCAAGCCGACCATGCCCTTTATCTATGCCATGCGCAACGGCGATCCACAGACTCGCGAACTGATGCGTCTGGCCATACAGCAAGGCGGGCAGGAGCAAATCGAGGCCGTGCGCGCGGCGATTGAAAATACGGGGGCCATTACCTACACTTATCGGCTCGCCAACGCGGAGGCGGATCGTGCCGTGGCAATGCTCAATCACCTGGAAGGTGGGGCTTACCGTGACGCGCTCAAGGCGTTGGTCGAGTTCGCTCTCAATCGCAGATACTGACCGGGGTGTAGCTCAGCTTGGTAGAGCACTGTCTTCGGGAGGCAGGAGTCGCTGGTTCAAATCCAGTCACCCCGACCAAAATTATCGGGTTAGGCCAAAAACCTGGCCCTTTTTCCTTATCCAATGCCGGGGAGATCCCGGGACTGCACCAGCCTGAAGGCGCGCGCCACGCTCTCACCCGCGGCCCCGCAGCGCATGATATCTCGCGAAGGCACCACGCCCTGGAGCCTTACGAATCCTGCCCTGCCCAATGGCCGCTCAGAGCGATCCGCACCGCTCGAGGTCACTACGCAGCAACCAACTCGCTTCGAGAGGCTCACACCATAGATCACAGGCCGCCGCAGGCCTCGCCCCGCCGAGATAAGCGTGTCGCTTCCACCGTCTCGCCGGAACTCGATCCGGCACCCCGCATTCTAATTGAATAACGTCATCGGCCGCCGCGCGACATCCGAGCTCGACCTCGGCATATTCAGGGGAGACGGTATGTTTTTCGAACGGATCAAGACGCCCGGGATCGCTCAGGTCACCTACATCCTCGCCGACGATGGCCTCGCCGCGATCGTGGATCCCGGCCGCGATATCGAACGCTATGAATCCATCCTGCGGGCCAACGGCCTCGGCCTGCGCTGGATCCTGGAAACGCACCGCCAGGAAGATTTCGAGATGGGCGGGGCGATGTTGCGCAAGCGGTGGGGTGCAGAAATCGTGGCCTGCGATCATGAAATAATGGCCCATGCTGACAAGCCTCTACGCGACGGTGATGAGATACGACTCAACGGAAAAATCGTGATCCGTGCTTTGCACACGCCGGGACATACGCCTGAAAGCATGTCCTACGCGGTAACTCTCGCTGAAGCGCCGACGCGCCCGTGGGGCGTTTTTACGGGCGACACTTTGTTTATCGGCGATACCGGGCGAACCGATCTTCCCGATGTAGACAAAACCGCGGAGAACGCGGGCCTGCTATACGATTGCGTTCACGAGAAGATTCTGCCGCTCGGCGATCAGGCGTTCGTGTTCCCGGCACATGGCGCCGGCTCGGCTTGTGGCGGCAATGTGGCGGACCGCGACGATTCCACGCTCGGGCTCGAAAAGACCAGCAACGCAGTAGCGGTTAAAAGCCGTGAGGAATTCATCCGTCACAAGTGCGCCGAACGGCTCGCACGCCCCCCCTACTTCAGGCTGATGGAAGAGGTCAACCTCCAAGCCGGCCGCCCCTTCGAGGACCTGCCGGTGCCGTGGCTTTCGCCGCAAGAATTTGCCCGGCGAAGCGCCAACGGCACCCTGATCGACA